>CAJPOH010000196.1 GCA_905372205.1 uncultured Treponema sp. | reverse complement strand
ATTCTCTGCCGTGCAAAGCCCTGAAAAACCATAAACTGTATCAGTTGGAATTATGACAACTTTGTTTTCTTTAATGAATGAACTAGTTATAGCTATACAATTTTTCTCTTGTTTCTGTAAGATCATAGGATTTGACTATTAATATTTCTATAATAAGAGAAACTAAGCCCATAAGAAAAGCAAAACGCTTGCAAAGAGAATCAGAAATAAAAGCTGATTTATGAATAGTTAACGCACTCCCATAACCTACTTCTCTCAAAGGATCTGATTTAATAGATGTTAGCTTAATTATACCCTCGCCTTCATTTATATAACCTAAATCATGAGCGAAAATCTTTATTGTTTGTTCATCTGAAGTAAGATTTTTTATCAAGATGTCAAGTTCTACACCTTTTTCCTTAATCAAATTTATATTTTTAACAACACTCGTGACTTCTTCTTCAAGCTTCTTTTGAGAATAAATACCTGTAGCACCAAAAAAAAACGTTAAAAGGGCATAAACTGCCGTCATAACAAAAAAAGGAAAAACAATGTGAATATAAAGACGCATAACCTTCACGGATTAACGGCGAATATTAGGCTTTTCTTGAATATCATAGAGAAAAAGTATATAATAATAGGTGCGTAGTTACAAAAGGAAAACACTTATGTCTTTCCCCTGTAATTCCGATAACCTCTAAGAATCCTTTTGTGAAATCAATGTTTACTAGATAAGTTTTTGCATCAAATACTAATCTAGCATTAAGGAGAATAAGATGTCAGATGAAGTTGAAAAATATGAAGAATTTGGAGATTTGTCTTTCCCTGAAGGAAGAGATGAAGATTCTAGTTTAGATGAATATGGCGTTTGGATAAAGAAAAAACCTAGTGCTGATGATACAGATACATTGCAGTCTAGTGAAGAAAAAGAGGTAGTTATGGAAGAAGAAGAGACACCTTTTGATTTTGATGGTCTTAATGAGAATGATTCTTCTTATGAAGATGGTTTTGAAAAAGAAATGAAAGAAATTGAAGATGTTTCTGGCGAAGCTTCTTCAGACTCTAATTTTGATGATATTGATATGTCAAACTTTTTTACTGACTTGGGTAATCAAGAAAATGATGAAGAAACTTTGAAAAAAGAAGATGAAGAAGCTCTAAAAATGGATCTAAATTTTGAGACTGTGGACTCCTATACAAACGATGAAAAAAAGGATGATTTTGATAGTATGCTAGACGATGTGGAATCTTCAGATGATGAATTAGATGACTTTTTGTCAGATTTGAATTCTTCAACTTCTTCTTCCACTACTCCAAGTATTTCTGATGATGTTAGTAAGGAAAATATAGAACTCAGTATCAACGTAGATGAAAATCAGGATTTCTCGAATATTGGGGGAACTTCAGAAACAGAAGAATCCGTTATATTGCCTCACCCAGCCTCTGAATCTAGTGAGTCAAACGTTGAAGAAAAAGATGAACCTTCCGTTGTCATTAAGAATACAGTTGTAGAGCCTGAGAATATAGATGAAATACGTGAAGAAAATAGAAAGGTGATGGGAGAAGACCAAAAGAAAGAATTCAGCGATATTGAAGCTTTGGCAAACGAACTAACTTCTGATATTTCTAATGTTACTAATAATCTTTATGCAAAAGAAGGAGGTGTAGTCTCTGTCCAAGGACTTGATAAGATTACAGACCTTTTGACTGATATTGTTAAAGAGCTTTCTTCTATGAAAACTGAGATTGCAACTTTGAAAACATCATCTAATTTTGTATCTGCTAATGAAAACACTCAAAAGGATAAAGATGTGGATAAAGACGAAACTACAGGATTTTTCAAAGATGAAGATACTGATGAAGCAATAGCCTTAACAGGTGATGAGCTTAATAACATCTTGATCACTGCAGACTTTACAGAAGAAAATGAAAAAACAGATAATAAAACTTCAGAACAAGAAATAGGAAGTTGTGAAGCTTGTTCTGGTGACGAGGTTGAGAATGATTTTTCGTCAGAACAAAATGTTGATTTTGATGATATCACACTAGAAAACTCAAAGCTTGATGATTTTGTAATTCCTGAAGAACTTGATTATAGTATGTTAAACCATGAAGATGAAGAAACTGCCTCTGCTGGGGAAACAGATATGTCATACTTAGAAGAAAAGGATTCTGAAGATGATGTATCAGTTGATATTCCAGAAACCCAAGATATTGCCGTAAAAGAAAATACTAGTGTTAGCTCTTCAGAAACTACGGAATTGCCCTCAAACATAAAAGAAGAAATTAAGTCTGTGTTAGTTTATATGGATCAACTTTTAGAAAGTTTGCCAGAAGACAAAATGAAGGAATTCGCTGAATCTGAATATTTTGAAACCTATAATAGATTATTTTCCGAATTGGGTATTTCTTGATGGGATTATTAAGCAAAATAAAAGAATTAGAAAATGAAAAGAAAGATGATGATTTATCAAGGTATTTCATTTTTAAGACTTTGTTCAAATCTTTTTTAGAAGATGTTGGTGCAAAAAAAGGTGCTTTTTTAGTTAAATATGGTAAGCTTTTTCATCTTGCTTTTCCCGTTAATATAGAAGCTAAGGTCTTTACTAAATATACCTTAGATGCTAGCCTTATACCCTCTATTGATAATACCCTTCATGAGCCATTTCTTTTATTTAATGAAGGCGACTCACTTGAAATGGAGCTTCTAGGTACTTCAATTTTATATGAGTTGGACAATTTGGGGTGTGTATTTTTGCTTTTAAGCTTTGAAAACAGACTGGATGTTCTTCAAAAAAATAAGAAGACTTTGCTATCGAAAATAGAAGACTTTAAGAAAGAGTATGAACAAAACGAGATTCTAATAAATACGTCCACCCCTCCGTTTCCGAAATATATTGGAACTTCTTCGATAGAGTCTAAAATGCAGGGATCAGTTTTAGCTTCAACTAAACCTAATTTCCTTGAATTTCGTTTTACTTCAATGTTTGATCTTTCATCTTTGCATCAAGATACAGATGATTTAGCTCTTTTTTATTCCATAGTAAATAGAATAAATAAAATGATTGGAAAGCCTAATTTTGCAATATTAGAAAGTAACTTAATCCTTAATGCTTGTATTTTTTCAAGCTTACCATTAGATGAAGTAGTATATGGAACCACATTAAAAACAATTCTTTCTTCTATGTATGGTAAAGATCTTATAACCAAACTAGAAATTGTTTTTGTTAAAACTTTACATGATAGCCATGAAAAAATCTCTTCATGGATAAATGAAAATTATAATCCATTAGAAGCTTTATGAATGCTAACTTCCGTTTGCATTCAAAATATAATCCTCAAAAAGAAGCAGATAATTTTGCATTGCAAGTAAAAACTACTCCGGTGTTCGTTGTTCTAACAGAACCTGGAGAATCTTATCTAGCTTTTTCTTTTAGAAAAAACTTTCCTAATGCTAAAATTTTTGCAATTAGATACACAAATGACCTTTTTTTAGAATATGATAATC
>CAJPOH010000195.1 GCA_905372205.1 uncultured Treponema sp. | reverse complement strand
CTAGCTTTATTATGAAGATGACAGGGCTTTCAAAGCAAGAAATAGAAAGGTTGTAGATGAGGTGCGTGTTTTTACAGTGTTTCGATAAGAAACTAATGCAAATTATGATAAGGTGAGAAGAGTTTAGAAACCACTGATTAAAGCTAGACTACTACTAGCAATAGCTACTAGGCGGAATATTTAATCACTACCTCTTTAATGTTTGGTAATGTATTGTTGAATTTTAATTCTATAAGAAAGATGTTAAAGACGATGGAATCATCACCTTTGATTCTATCATTCTTACGCACTTAAAACAATATATTTATTAGAGAACTTTAAGAACATAGGCTTTCTTATCCTGTTGAAAAATTGAAACAAGAATGTTATCATTGTTTTTCGTTAAATTCGTCTAATGTAAAAGCAGTTTTTAAGGAGATTATACTTATGGATAGCGTCATGTATGGCAGAATGAAAAATGCAGATGGTTTTATTGCAGCACTGGATCAAAGTGGAGGTAGCACTCCAAAAGCGTTAATGCTTTATGGTATTCCAAAAGAAAAATATTCTAGTGATGATGAAATGTTTGACTTAGTACACCAAATGCGTACTAGAATTATAACTAGTCCTTCGTTTTCTTCTGACAAGATAATAGCTGCAATTCTTTTTGAAATGACAATGGATAGAACAATTGAAGGTCTTCCTACAGCAGATTTTCTATGGCAAAAGAAAGGTATTGTTCCTTTTTTGAAAATTGACAAAGGTTTGGAAGACTCTTCAAATGGAATAAGGCTTATGAAAGACATTCCTAATCTTGAACAAATTCTTTCAAAAGCTGTTTCTAAACATATTTTTGGAACAAAAATGCGTTCTGTTATAGAAAAAGCAACAGAAACAGGAATAAAAGAGGTTGTAGCTCAACAATTTGAACTAGCTAATATAATATTGAAATCTAATCTTGTGCCAATAATAGAACCAGAAGTGGATATTCATTGTCCAGAAAAAGAAAAAGCAGAAGATATTTTAAGAAACGAGCTAAAAGAAAACTTGAAAAAGATTCCAGAAGGCAAGACTGTGATGTTCAAACTCACAATTCCAACAAGAGAAAATCTATATGAAGAGTTTACAAAAGATGAAAAAGTTCTTCGTGTTGTAGCACTTTCAGGTGGGTATTCAAGGCTTGATGCAAACACTCTTCTTGCAAAAAACAGGGGCGTAATAGCAAGCTTTTCTCGAGCTTTAACTGAAGGTTTGCATCATGAGATGAGTGATAGCGAATTTGATAAAGCCTTGGCTACTTCAGTACTTTCAATATACAACGCTTCAAAGTATTAATCTTTGTTATGGAAGATCCTATACAATTTGCTTTAGAAAGAATAAAGGAAGAAATTGCAAAGAAAGTTGTTGGTAAAGACTCTTTAATTGAAGATATTTTGGCTTGCTTTATTGCTTCAGGACATATTTTGATTGAGGGTCTTCCGGGACTTGCAAAAACCTTAATAGTTAAAACTTTTTCTTCTCTTTTGGGACTTTCTTTTAAGCGTATTCAGTTTACACCTGATCTCTTACCTTCTGACCTTATAGGGACGCTGATATTTTTGCAACATAAGGCTAAATTTTCCGTTAGGCGTGGTTCTCTTTTTGCCAATATTATTTTACTTGATGAAATCAATAGAGCTCCTGCAAAAGTACAATCTGCTCTTTTAGAAGCAATGGAAGAAAAACAAATAACAATAGGTAGAAAAACCTATTGTTTGCCACGCCCTTTCTTTGTTTTAGCAACTGAAAATCCTATCGAAGAAGAAGGTACATATCCACTTTCTGAAGCACAAAAAGATAGGTTTTTGATGAAAGTCTTAACTGACTATCCTACGTATCAAGAAGAAATAAAAATTGTTGAGAAAGTCTCGAAAGATTTTTTTTGCGATGATAAAAGAAACATAGAAAATAACAAAGCTCAGATTTTTCCAAATAGCCTCATTTTAGAATTTAGAAAAAGAGCAAACGAAGTAACCATTTCAAAAGAAATTACTGAATATATTGTTTCGATAGTTTCAGCAACTAGACCTCAAGTAAACAATAAAATGGATAGGCTTCCATATTTTTCATATATTGATTTTGGTGCATCTCCTCGCTCTTCAATCGCATTACAATCTCTTTCTAAAGTAATTGCAATGTTTGATGGTAGAAACTATGTTACCCCTGATGATATAAAAAAATTAAGCTTTCCTGTTTTGCGTCATAGGTTAAAACTTTCTTACGAGGCTATAGCTGAAAATATTACAGCTGACGATATTATTAAATCAATATTAAATATTATTCCACAACCATGAAACTTCTTTATATCGCTAGCATAGTAGGAAAACCCGGGCTTTTTACTGTTAGAAATCTTTTACCATCTTTGAAAGAAAAATATGTTCCAGATCTTACTATAGCAAATGTAGCTAGTGGAACAGGATGGTTAGAAAAGGCACATGCAATTAGATTGCATAAAATGGGCATTGATGTTATTACAGGTGGCGAATATATTTTTGCAAAAAAAGATCTTGTAGAATCTCTTCCTTCAATGTCATATATTCTGCGTCCTCTTAATCTTCCTAAAATGAGTCCTGGTGTGGGTTTTATTAAAAATGGGGAAGTAACAGTCATTTCTCTATTAGGCATGGTAGGTCAACATAAAATGTTAGTTAACAATCCTTTTGCTTTGATTGAAGAATTTCTTGATAAATTAAAATCTAAAATTACTATTGTTAACTTTATAAGCCATGCAACAGGAGAAAAGAAGACTCTTCTATTCATGTTAAAGGGAAAGGTGAATGCTATAATAGGAGGAGGCACTCTAGTAGCTACTAATGATTTTAATTTGTATGAAGGAGAATATTTTAAAACTGCCTATGTAACAGATACAGGAAGAACAGGAAGCTATAATTCTGTTTCTGGTTATATTCCATCATATAAGATTCAAGAATATTTAACATGCCTACCTAATTACCCACGTGATTGTTGGAAAGATTTAGTTTTGCAAGGCGTATTTATAGAATTTGATGAAAAAGGGAATGCAATCAAAATAGAAAGAGTTTTTCAAGGAATTAAAAATGAAGAAAGAAGGAATAGTCGTAAAGCTTGATGGTAAGTATTTAGAAATTTTGATGTTAGAAAAGGCTCATTGCAATGCTCTTGGAAACGACTCCATTGAAGGTGTAAAGGGTGGACATGATTGCACAACGTGCTTAGGATGTTCTTCCTTTACTTCTACAAACCTTAAAACAATTAGAGTGTTAAATAAAACAGGAAAAGAGATAAAAGTGGGAGACAAAATAAACTATTATGTAAATCTTCTAGCACTACAATTCTTTATTATAGTGTTTTTGCCATTTCTAGCTTTTGGTTTAACTTTTTTATCATTATATCTTTATTCGTTTAGTGAGCAACTGTGTATTTTATTTTCATTTTTAACATCATTTTTAGTCATCTGCCTGAATTTTCTCATTAAAAAGCTATTGAAAAAA
>CAJPOH010000194.1 GCA_905372205.1 uncultured Treponema sp. | reverse complement strand
ATTAATTAAGGAAAAAATATATGAAAAAGCTGTTATTTTTAATTTTAAGTTTGTTTTTTGCTTCTTGCAAAAACACTTCTGAAGGTGGTAATCCTACCCCTAGTGTTAAAACTCACAAGGTGAGTTTTTGCGTGCAAGATGCAACAACTGGTTCTATAGTTGCAAAAATTAAAGATGGAGTTAATCTTACTACTTCGCCTAGTATGGTGGAAAATGGCAAAATGGTAGTATTTACGGCTAATCCAGCCAGTAGCGATTATAAAGTTGATAAATGGTTGGTTAACAATAAAGAAGACTTAAATGAAAAAGACAAGACTTCAATTGAGATTAAGGTTGAAAAAGATTTGGAAGTTAAGGTTATTTTCGAAAAAACTAGTCTTGATCCACCAATTTCTGAAACAGTAAAAGTAAAATTTAGTATTGAAGGTGGAGGAGGAGCACTCACTGCAAGAATTAAAGGGGCAACAGAGGATTTAGCCACTTCAACTGATGGTGCAAGCGTTGAAAAAGGAAAAACTGTAGTCTTTACCGCAAAACCAAATAACAACTATGAAGTTGAAAAGTGGATTAAAGACAATATTGATGTTGCAGGAAACACAACAAATACCTATGAACTTATTGTTAATGATAATGTGAAAGTGAAAGTAAAGTTTAAGGAAAAAACTACACCTCCTCCAACTCCTCAAATTCACAAAGTTACCTTTGAAGCAGGGGAAGGCGGTACACTCAAAGCTAAAATAAAGGATGGAAATGAACTTATTGCATCTCCTAGTAATGTTGAAAATGGCAAAACTATAGTTTTTACAGCAACCGCAAATAGTAATTATAAAGTGGAAAAATGGTTTAAAGATGGAATTGAGGAGACTGGAAAAACAGATAACACTTACGAACTTATGATCACAGCTAATGTAACTGTTAAGGTAAAATTTATTGCTATTCCACAAACAAATGGCTTTTATGATGTCTCAACAGGAGTTGGAAAAGTAGGGGATGCTGAGTTTACTATGATAAAGATTGATGAAGTTTCTGAAAAGTGGCTTGGGGTTCCTAGAGAAAGACACAAGGTGAGCCTTTCTACATATTGGATTGGTGAAACGGAAGTTACTCAAAAACTTTATAATGAAGTTATGAAAGAAAACCCAAGTTTCTTTGATAACAAAGGTTCAAAAGTATATAACGGTGTGTCATACAGCACCACTCCAGATGCTGATGAGATTCAAGAAAATAGACCAGTTGAACAAATAACTTGGTTTGATTGCATTGCATTTTGTAATGAGCTAACAAAACAAATAGGTTTAGGTGAAGATGAATGTGTTTACTATAGTGATGAAGCATGGACAAAATTCTACACAAAAGAAGATGCAAAAAACAAAAGCCAAGTTTTTATTTACAAAACTCCTAAAGATTCAAAAAACATGAGTGCTGAAATGAATAAAAAAGGCTTTAGGCTTCCTACAGAAGCTGAGTGGGAGTGGGCAGCTATGGGAGGTAAGGAAGAAGTTTGGTCAGGCACTAATGAAGAGACAAAAGTTGGAGAATATGCTTGGTTAGATTCTAATTCAAATAAAAAAACACATGAAGTTAAAAAGAAAAGTCCTAACGCTTACGGAGTTTATGACATGACAGGTAATGTTATGGAGTGTTGTTGGGATTGGCATGGAATAATAGCAAAAGATTCTGATTCGGGAAAAAATCCAATAGGAGCAATATCTGGAACAGAAAAAACTGTACGAGGAGGAAACTTTGTTATTACAATGCCATTTCTAGCTGAAAACAAAACGAGGGGCAGGCTTGATACTAAATTACCACAACGTTATTTAGGAATGAGATTGGTTAAAGGTAATTAAGATTTCTTTCTACCATCTTATGTCGAAAGTATAAGATGGTAGATGTATTTAGTTTTCTAAAATAAAAAAGAATGTTAAAACTTAGTATTTATTGATATCAAATTAGTGTAATTTGAAAACCGCAAAGGAGGCGGAGTGTTTTTATGGAAAGAGAAATCGTTATTGAAAGTGACGAGAATACTGTTGCAAATTCATATGTATGTTGCGATAAACACAATATCAAAAAAGGGCATGCAGAGCTTAAACTATTGTTTGTTTTTGGATGCAATCAAAGGAATGGAGGAGAGCAACAACAGAAACCTATACCTAAACCTTCAGAAGAAAGCACGAAATACATAGTGGAACACTGGCAAGAAAATATTGAAGATGAAAAATCAACATTAAAGGAAAAGGAAGAGAAAAGAGGCAAAGCGGGAAAGACCACAGAAGCAGAACCTAGACAATACGATGGTTTTACAGCACAACCATTTGAGCAAGTTCAAATCAATAAAGATGGCTCAACAGTGGTCCAAATTAAATATAAAAGAAACATCATCTCCCTCATTCTAAACTTAGACGAGGGAACAACTACACCAACGTTGGAAGATGGGGATGCAGGCAAAAAGATATTGAAGGGTAAATTTCAGGCACAAGTTGAGGTAAAAGGGTTGCATAAAGAAAATCATACTTTCCAAAAATGGGAGCCAGAATTGCCTAAAAGCTTTCCGTCCACTAGCCCTTCCATAGTGTATGTTGCAAAATGGACTACACAAACTATCCCTCCAAAAGATGAAGTAACACACACTGTTGATGCTGTAAACTTTAAAATGAAGCTTATAAAAGAAGTAGAGAATGCTGTGTTGGGGGATAATAGCCAAAGTAATAACAAAGAACACAAGGTAAGTTTATCCAGCTATTACATAGGAGAAAGTGAAGTTACGCAAGAACTATGGAAAGCGGTAATGGATAATAACCCAAGTAATTCTACAGATTCTCCTAAAAACCCAGTTGAGAAAGTGACTTGGTTTGACTGCATAAATTTTTGCAATAAACTTACAGAGAAAATGATGGGAAAGGAACACTGTGTATATACTATAAATGGAAAGGAAGTAACAGCAGATTTTAGCAAAAAGGGATTTAGACTCCCTACAGAAGCTGAGTGGGAATATGCAGCAATGGGGGGTGAGAAGAGTAAATATGCAGGATGCAATGAGGAAAGTGAACTTTCATCTTATGCTTGGTATAAAGCTAATTCAGATAACAAGCCTCATCAAGTAGAAACAAAACAAGCAAACAAGTTTGGACTCTTTGACATGTCTGGAAATGTATGGGAATGGTGCTGGGATTGGTATGATAACAGTACACCAACGGAGGGAAAAGATCCAGTTGGTGCTGTGTCAGGCGTTGATCGCATCATACGTGGCGGTAGTTGGCGTAGTGTTGCAGCTGACTGCGGGTGTAGTTCTCGACTCAGCGACTACCCTGATGTTAGCTATAATCATTTGGGTTTACGCTTGGCTTGTCGCCCTTAAAGTTTATTGCATACGTGCAAGGAGAGCAGTTTAGGCTGAGCTACTTAGAGCATAGCCATAAGCTCCACCCTAGATGAGTGTATTAAGAAGGCACTGATTAATTCGAAAGCGAATTAATCGCATGTCTCTTATGAATCCTTAACC
>CAJPOH010000193.1 GCA_905372205.1 uncultured Treponema sp. | reverse complement strand
GTAAATATGTATATCAAAATTAATAAATATAGCATACGTTCGGTCTATATAATAAAAACGTGTACCAAATTTAATAAAAATGCTACACGTTAAAGAATTTTAAAGTACCAGAGATACCTTGAAAAAACTTGTTAGATTTTTTCAAGGTACCAGTGCTTCACTCATTAAGCATTTTTTATGCTTGATTATCTTTTAATTTTGATGTTCACTTTATAAGTGAAACGAAGAACATCATCTTTTTTCACTTTGCAAATTACTTCCATATGGTCAATAGTTGCGTCGTCTTTTATCAATTCTGTGACATCAATGTTAGATTTATAATATTGAAGACCATCACTCTTGGCAAACTTAAATAAAGAGTCTTGTCCAGCAGGCAATGCATTATTATCCACAGTATAGTGGTAGGTCTCTTCATCATACATACCAAAAAGTATATATATCTTATTATTTGATTGAATTTGTGTTTTCTCAATCAATATTTCATCATAGGCAAAACTAGTATAATCGGCAACCTTTTCCTTATCTTGATATCCCCAAGCTAGCTTTATTGGGTTATAGTCATATATCCAAACTCCATTTACACTATCTTCTGTAAAATTATCCTCTGCAATAACCCACACTTTTAGCCTTGTAGGCTTATTTGGATATAGCGTGAGCTTTTCTGACGTATGTGTGTCTTCACTTTTATTATAAGTTAAGCTCTTTTTAGTTCCAGAAATGGAATTATTTTCAATATCTAAAAATTCCAATTTCACTTGAGCTCTAGGACTTTTGGTCCTCGCAACAATTACAAGTTTTTCTGCTCCATAGTCATCCGCATAATACCCAGTTTTGCCATCTTTCCAATCAATTAAACTCACAATATCAAATTCATTTTTGTGGTTTTTTGCAAATTCCGCATTTTTTCTTGCAACTTTTGTTCCCTTTAATTTGTATGTACATGTTGCATTGCCATATTTGTTAGTGTTTTTTGGCTTCACTTCTATAACAATCTCTTTTTCTCTATCAAGTGGCAAACTTACTACTTTTCTTGC
Source organism: uncultured Treponema sp. (assembly GCA_905372205.1). Lineage (GTDB taxonomy): Bacteria > Spirochaetota > Spirochaetia > Treponematales > Treponemataceae > Treponema_B. Next base: position 2,472 of record CAJPOH010000193.1, on the reverse strand, counting down.
TTCATAATACGGCTTACCGGTGTTATCTATAAGTTTTTTTACAGGACACCACCTCAAGTCTCCCTTAATTCCTATTTTCACATCCCCCATGTCATCATTTAGTGCTTGTACAGCAAGGGTTACAACCTCTGCATCCAGTGTGGCAGTATAACCTGAAGACCTACCTTTATTATTCAGCATAAAATTAAGTTGTGGAGGCAATTTATTTCCAGATGGTTTTAATGTAAAAGAATACACTAATGGAGAATAAGTTGCTTCATCTTTCGGATAAACCACAACTTTTGCAACTCTTGCTGTGTTATCGCTAAACACAAAATCATAGCTCGCAGAGAAAAATCCACCCTGTGCTGTTAGTGTTTTAGTCTCTTTCACCACATCGTCCAATACGAATTCAATATTCTTTATGGCACTTTGTTTAGTAGCTTCAACAGTTAATTTTGCCTTCACAGTGCCACCGTCAAATCTGAACTCTGGATTACTTCCATCAGTTAGGTGTTCTTTAAAACCTGTTTCAAAAGGATCAAAGCTAGAACCTTTTTCATTAAGAGTGAATGAAAAGATATTGCTTTCTGGCAGCGGTGCTTTGCTACCTCCTCTTGCCAATTCAAAATTCCATGTAAGGCTTTCACTTATTCCTGCAACACCTTCAAAAGCAATAGAGACAGTTTTTGGTGTAGACTCGGCAACAGCAATTATTTTTTCAAACTTGTATTTCGGATTCACATAATCGGCTACATATTCAAGTGGTTGTTTTTCGTTTCCTACTCTTACCTCTTTACACAAGAAATCAGCAACATATTCTGCTAAGCTAATAACTATCTTTGCATTTTCTCCAGAAATGTTATATCTTGGAACATCTGTCGTTGCAAGTTTAGAAATGAAAGAATTAGGCAAACTAGTGTTTCCATTAATTTCTTCGAACTTTGGCACAATTTCTTCTTTGGATGCATCACCTGTAACCTTAAACTTCATTTCTTTTGCAAAGAAAGCATCTTCATCCTTTGGATTCAGGCGAACATTAATTTGAGTTTCAGCCATCCCTATGTTAAGCGAGTGCTTACAAATATATAATGTTGTGCCATGGTCTTGCTTAGTTGTAATCGCATCTTCATTTATGGTAGTTCCATTTATTTCAACATTTTTTAATTCAGATCTCGAAATAAGTTTTAGATTGAGATATTTACCCTTAACATTAGTAGAAGGATTTGTGCCATTAACAATGCCTAAAGTAAAAGAATATCCCAAATCTGTTTCATCTTTACCATTTATGACATAGCTCACATTCATAGCTTCTTTTTCTTTGTGTATCAGTCGAAAGCTCCACGTTGTTGTATGATATGCTTCCGTATCTTCTGGAGTCATCACAACTTGTACTTCTTTGCCCTGAACTCCTGAAGCTTTAACTCCTTGAACGCTCGCTTCTGCCTTCCATATTTTTAAGCCTTGCTCTGTTTCTTCTTCCACTTGAGGATTTTGACTGTCAATCGTAATTGAACTCAGTTTATCAGTTGCTTTAACAAGAACGCGACTAGGCTCTGCTCCTTCAAATATTGGTTTTGAACCACTACAGAGATCTGCATACATTTTTGGCACATCAATAGCACCATTAAGCACATCTTTTCCACTTATAAAAAGACTATATGCTGGAAAATCAACAGTTTCGTTTTCTCTTTGTATATTGAAATTTAATTCTTCCTTTGCAAGGTTTGAAGATGTAGGTTTTCCATCTGTACCTATAGGATTTGTCTCTATTTCTATTTTAACCTGAATAGTCTCTCCCTTATTTCCAAGCTTAATCCTTGTCTTGCAGGAAGAAGAATATTGAATGTCATGATCTATCTTTAATTCCTTTCCATTGACCTTAAAGGATGTCCAAATAGCATTAGCAATATAAGTTGATGCAAGTATTTCTGCATAAGGTCCTGCAATTGTAATTGTAGGGCTTTTGTGGTCTAAGATATTAAGCAACTGCTCTCTTTGAGCCATTGAATGTCTTCCATTCCGTCTGCCCCCATAAATGCCAATGTCTTGAATTATCTTCTTGACAGAAACAGTATATTCAACCTGTTTATCTCCATCTTTTAGAATAATTTTTAGAGTCTTACTCAATTCTTCTGGTTTTCCCGTAAAGCTTGGAAAAAGCAATTTGCCATCTGTTAGTGGTTCAACAAAATCCACTGTTGCATTTTTTGAATTCGTTTCTACCTTTATTGGCACTTCTAACATACCAGTCGGTACTGCAAATTCCATAATTTGTGCAATCGCAGAGCCTTCTTTTATCGTATCTGCAACCATAATTTTTGTTATTGCAAGAGTCTTTTGCGAAGGAGTATCCTCCTTTCCTTCAATGTTTTTATTTCGGTTATCATGATTGCAAGCAAAAAACAAAATCATACCTATAAAAGCAAAAAATGCTATATGTTTCCATTTAGAAAGTCTCATAAACACACTCCTAGAAAAAAATATATAAGT
>CAJPOH010000192.1 GCA_905372205.1 uncultured Treponema sp. | reverse complement strand
TAATAATATTTTTAACAATAAATGAATATTCAACACTATCATCTTTTTCTTTTTTACTTATCTTTCCTTCTACGCCATAAACTCCATCTGCAAAAAGAGAACTTTTAAGATTAGCCCAAACATCAGAAAAGAAAACTAAATCTACATGACCTGTTAAATCTTCAAAATTTGCAAAACACATCTCTCCTTTTTTTGCCTGATATGTTTTAATGGAAGAAATAGTACCCATCATCAAATAATCTTTTCCTTCTGTACCTCTATTTAAGTGTCGAGTTTCAAGAGTTGCATACTCTTCTATTTTATCTTTATAAATATCTAAGGGATGACCAGAAACATAAGAACCAATAAATTCTTTTTCAAGTCTTAATAATTCTTTTTTAGGATATTCGTCACATCTTTCAAAATTAAAATTTGAAAATTCAGTTATTCCGGTGTTAGAAAATAAACTTATTTGCCCTACATCTTGACCTTCTTTCTTTTGATTTGAAAAAGAGACAGCTCTTTCCATGTTAGTAATAAGTGTTGCCCTAGTCTCCCCTAACCCATCAAAGCAACCTGTGTTAATTAAAGATTCCAATGTCTTTTTTGTTACGATATGTAAATCAATCCTATCCAAAAATTCCATAAAAGACTTATATTCGCCCCCTTTTTCCCTTTCTTCAACAATTGTAATTGCAGCTTGCTCCCCTATTCCTTTAATACCTAAAAACCCAAAAATAATGTTTTCATTTTTGACAGAAAAATAAATATCAGATGAATTCACATGAGGAGGTAAAACTTCGATGTTTAGTTTCCGAGTTTCTTCAAGATATTCAGGTAACTTATCAACAGATGTAATTTCGTTAGTTAAGTTTGCAGCCATAAATTCTGGAGCAAAATGAGTTTTAAGGTATGCTGTTTGAAAAGCTAAAATTGCATAAACTGCTGCATGGCTTTTATTAAACCCATAGCCGGAAAAAGGAATAAGAATTTCAAAAATATCTTCTGCCACTTCTTTTGAATAACCTTGTTTTAATGCTCCTTCAATAAAAGTTACCTTATAGCTTTCCATGTCTTTCTTTTTACTCATAGCACGCCGAAGCATATCTGCTTGCCCCAAAGTGTAGCCTGCAATTCGCTGGGCTACTTGCATAACTTGCTCTTGATAGACTATAACACCATAAGTTTCTGATAGAATATCTTCCAAGGAAGGATGAGGGTATTTAATCTTTGATGGGTCTGCTTTTGAAGCGATAAATTGATCAATATAGTCCATAGGTCCTGGACGATATAGAGCATTAAGAGCAATGAGTTCTTCCACTTTAGTTGGTTTCACCCTTTTTAGAATATTTTGCATTCCTTGACTTTCAAATTGAAAAACAGCAGCGGATAAACCTTTTGAAAGAAGTGCAAAAGTTTCTTGATCTGTGTAGTCAATGTCTTTAAGATAAAAGTTAGCATATTCTCCACCTTTTTTCTGGACTAAGCCTTCTGTGCGTTTTAAGAGAGTTAATGTTTTAAGACCTAAAAAGTCCATTTTAACAAGACCACATTTTTCTAGCAAATCTTTATGGTATTGTGTTGCGATTTTGCCTGTTTTTGAATCTCTATACAGTGGAACATAATTGACTAAAGGTTCTTTTCCGATGACTATTCCTGCAGCATGCAGACTAGTGTTTCTATTAGTGTTTTCTAGTTTTAATGAAATATCAAAAAGTTCTTTGTATGTTTCATCTTCTGCCATCTTTTTAAGCTCAGGACTTCTTTCAAAAGCATCCTTGAAACCTTTTAGTTTTGGATCGTCTGGGATAAGCTTTGCAATTGCATTCACTTCTTGCAAAGGAATATCCAAAACACGCCCTACATCTTTAATTGCAGCCTTTGGTTTTAAGGTTCCAAATGTGATGATCTGCCCGACATTTTCATCAGAATATTTTTGCCTAACATATTCAATCACCTCCCCTCGCCTTTCATAGCAAAAATCAACGTCAAAATCAGGCAAAGAAATACGTTCAGGGTTTAAAAAACGTTCAAATAGAAGATTGTATTTTAGTGGATCAATATCGGTTATTGTCATAGCATAAGCTACCATAGAACCTGCTCCCGAACCTCTTCCAGGACCTACAGGAATATCGTGGTCTTTTGCCCATTTAATGAAATCCCACACAATCAAAAAATAGCCTACAAAATCCATTTTTTTAATTGTATGAAGCTCAAAATCTATTCTTTTTCTAATTTCTTCTGTTATAGTTCCATAACGTTTTATTAAGCCTTCTTCAACTATGTGGTCAATATATTCATTTTTGTCCTTAAAGTTAGGAGGAATTTCATAAACAGGTAAAATGGGATCAATATCTTCAATTTCAACATTACATTTTTCAGCTATTCTTACTGTGTTTGTGATAGTTTCAGGAAAATTTGGAAAAAGTTTTTCCATTTCTTCGCCATTTTTAATATAAAACTCATCTCCATAAAACTTCATTCTATTTGGATCATTTCGAGTTTTCTTCATGCCTATGCAAAGAAGAATATCTTGAGCTGTGGCATCTTCTTTTAAGGCATAGTGGCTATCATTAGTTGCAACTAAAGGAATGCCCAGCCTTCTTGCAATTTTAATTAAAAGAGGGGCTACTTTTTTTTCGTCATTAAGACCGTGATCTTGCAATTCAATATAGTAGTTACCATCTCCAAAAATACTTAAGTACTGTCTTGCATGTTCTTCTGCTTCTTTAATTTTATCATTGAGTAAAAGATATGGTAACTTTCCTGCAAGGCAAGCAGAAAGGCAAATTAAACCTTCACTATGAGCTTTTAGCAATTCTTCATCAATTCTAGGTTTATAATATAGTCCTTCGATATATGCTTTTGAAGTTAAAAGCATTAAATTTTTATAACCTTGCCAATTTTTTGCTAGTAGAATTAAGTGATAATACTGTCTTTCATTTTGATATTGTTTTTTTTCAAGACGACTAAAAGGTGCTACATAGACTTCGCAACCTATAATAGCTTTAATTCCCTTTGCCTTGCATGCTTTATAAAAGGTTATAGCACCAAACATATTGCCATGATCAGTTAGAGCAATTGCCTTTTGCCCTAAACTAGAAGCTACGTTTACTATTTTATCTACAGAAGCAGCTCCATCTAAAAGTGAAAAATCTGAATGTACATGTAAATGAACAAAATCTGTTGACATGCTAGACATTATAAGAAGAAAATGCTAAAAGTTGCAACAAGTTAAGAAAAATTATTGTAGCGTAATTGGCATGTAATAACAGATACCCTGGCAGGGCTTCTAGCTTAGAAAAAAGTATTTTAAATCTGAAGTCCCTATCAAATGTACAGCCATGTCTGCCTAACCTAAGGGGGTTACCATTTGATAGCATTTTAATTCTGTTGTATACAATCCTTCAACTGCTACACCACACATAACCACCATTAATATCTCATATAGGCTTTACCTTCCAGTCTTGTCGACTCTTCTATCTAGTTCTTCAAAGAACTCTTTTAACCCTTCTACCATAGATTTTATTATACATC
>CAJPOH010000191.1 GCA_905372205.1 uncultured Treponema sp. | reverse complement strand
CTTTATCAATTCTATAAAAATCTCAAGGAGTGAATATGAAAAAAAATCTTATATTATTACTTGTAGGGGTGTCTCTTCTTTTTTCTTGCACAAAGAAGGAAGAAACACAAGAATGTTCGATTCGTTATATTGATGGCATATACAAAGCTACCTCAAGCATTAAAGATGAATGGGGGGGGAGTGCTGAAGTTGAAATCGTTGTAAAAGATGGTAGAATAACATCCTGTGTTTTTACTTCTTATGGAGAAGATGGAAAATTAAAAGATGCAGATTATGGAAAAGTTGACGGTGTTATCAAAAATATGGGATTATATAAAATTGCACAAAATGCTGTAAGCCAATCAAACAAATATGGAGAACTGTTGGTAAAAAGCCAAAATATAGAAAAGCTAGATGCTCTTTCGGGAGCTACTGTAAGTTTTGGGCTTTTTAAGGATGCTGTAGAACAAGTTATGAAGCGAGCAAAGTCGCTTGATGAGCAAAGTTGTATTGATGAAAAATGTTCTCCTAGAGGTTGATTATAATTTCTCTGTTGGCCGTGTCGCTTTATAAAATATATGGAAAATACAAATTTAACTCTTTTTAGTATAGCAAAGATGAATATTAAGAGGCAGTCTGTGCGAACGTTCTTTTTGGGTCTTCTTATATTCATTTTAGCATTCGTGCTTTTTTCAGGGATGTTTCTTGTGAAAAGTCTAAATGTAGGACTTAGTTCTCTTTCTAATAGACTTGGAGCAGATATCATAGTTGTTCCTCAAGGTTATAATAGCAAAATTGAAGGAGCTTTATTAAGAGGAGAGCCAAACACTTTTTATTTTGATATTGAAGCTGTCGACAGAATAAAAAAGATAGAAGGTATCTCCAATGTTTCACCACAACTTTTTATTGCAACGCTTTCTGCAGGTTGTTGCTCTTTTCCACTTCAAATTATAGGAATCGACTTTGAAACAGACTTCAATGTTAAACCGTGGCTTTCTAAACACCTAAATCTACCTTTAATGAACAATGAAATTGTTGTCGGAAGCAACATCGTGGGAAATATTAAAGGTGAAGTGAAGTTTTTTAACCAACCTTTTGTTATTGCAGGACGTTTGAGCAAAACTGGTATGGGTTTTGATAATTCTGTTTTTATGACTATGGAAAACGCAAGACGGCTCTCAAAAGAATATGAAAGAATAATACAACACCCAATTGCTCATAATGAAAGGCTTATCTCAAGCATTATGGTCAAGCTTAAAGGTGGTGTTAGTGCAAAAACAATTGCAAATAAGATAAGAGATGAGTTTAAGGGTGAGCAAATATATCCATTGATTCCAAAGCAAATGATGAATAATGTTTCTTCTGGAATTGAAAAGCTTACGTTGTATATTCGTATTTTGATTATTGCTCTTTATGCTTTATCATTTGTTGTGTTGATAGTTTCGTTTTCTTCCATATTTAATGAACGCCGAAGTGAGTTTGCAATGATGCGAATTGTTGGAGCTACAAAGACATGGATTACTCTTTTACTAAGCATGGAAGCTTTTATAATAAGTTCGATAGCTGCATTTTTAGGAACATTAGCTTCGTTATTCATTATTATTCTTTTTAACCAAGCAATAGTAGCTTCCTTAAAGATGCCTTTTTTATCTCCTTCATTTTTTTGGATAGCGTTTAATGCAATTGGATCATTTTTAATAATAAGTTTAATTGCTCCTCTTTCTTCCATTAGAACAGCTTTTAACCTTACCAAAACTGAAATTGCATTAGGAACTAAAGGAGTTTGATGTTAACTTCTTTTATACCTAAATACCCTTTTTTTTCTCCGATAAGTATTGAAATGAGGGGAGAGCTTGATGGCAAACTTTCAAGTTTGCCTGATGGAATTTCTGAGTTTACCTTTCTAAACCTCTATCTTTTTAGGAGAATATATAACTACAGCATTTCTAAATGTGAGGATATGATACTTATAAGGGGGGCTTATAAAAACGTCCCATTTTTTATTACAGTTTGTGGTGTTTTAGCACCAGAAATAGTATATAAGGAATTAGATAATGGCTTAAAGTGGTCGCATATTTCACAATCTTTTTTGGAAGAAAATAAAAACTTTTTTGCAAATATGTTGCCTCAAGGAGTTGAAGAAGACAGAGATAATTTTGATTATGTGTATTTGCGTGAACATCTTGTAAAATTAGAAGGAAAAGAATTGCATAAAAAGAAAGCACATATAAATAAGTTTGAGAAAACCTATGTTAATATAGAGATTAGAGAGCTTACAAAAGATAATAAAAAAGACGCTTTTCAAGTTTTGGAAGAGTGGAAAAAAGATAGAAAAGATGAGGCAGATTATAATGAAGCAAAAGAAGCTTTAGATCTTCTTGACGCTGACTTTTTATTAAAAGGTATCTTGGTTTATGTTGCAGAAATTCCTATTGCTTGGACTCTTGCAGAAATCTTAAATAATAAGAAGACAGCAGTGGTTTTGTTTGAAAAAGCTCTTTCTTCTTACAAGGGAAGTTTTCAATACGTAAACTATGCTTTTGCTTCATTTTTAGATGAAAAGATAGAATATATCAATCGTGAACAAGATTTGGGGGATGAAGGCATAAGACAAGCAAAAATGACATATCGCCCAATAAAGTTTATCAAGAAATATATGGTGTCAAGCCTTCAAAAAAGTAAATAAGGGCTTTCTCCTATGATAAAAATTTGGAGAGATTAATCTAATGCAAACAAATATAATAATTTAAGGTGATTGCATTGAAAAGTTGTATGGCAAAAATCAAACCTAACACCAAACTTAACAATTAAATTCATTTCCATTAGAAAGCTTATTTATATTCTCCCATACAAGTAAGTATATAAGAAAGTCCTGCAATTGTTGCAGTTTCTGTTCGTAAAATTCTTTTGCCAAGAGTTATAAACTTAAAGTCATGTTCATAGAATATTTTTCTTTCTTTTTCTGACCATCCTCTTTCGCTTCCAAAAGCAAGCCAAATGTTATTATGTTTTATATCTTTATTTGATTCACCAGGAATGTTTTTATAATTTATATCAAAAATAATTTTTCTATCATCTTCCTTTAATATTATGTTTTTAAAGAATTGGTAAATTGAAGAATAGACTGCATATTTTGGTAAAAGTGTGCTACCAGCTTGGCTTGCTCCCTCAATTAAGCATTTCTCTATTTTTTCTTTTTCAATTAGTGTAGAATCCATATAAGATTTTTCTCCTAGCATTGTGCCAACAAGATGAATAGAAGAAACTCCTATAGTTGCAACATCTTTTAAAAGACGCTTTAATTGTATTGGACGAGGAATACCTATTATTAGATTTATTGGGTAAAGTTTAGCTGGTGAGGCTGTTTCAACAAACAAAAACAAAATCTTTGCCTCATCAATTTCTTTTATTATACCTTTACCTATTCTTCCATTTATTATCCCACACTTAAAGACATCATTCTCCTTTAGATGCAAGATATTTTTGATATGAGAATAGCGTTCATCTTTTTTATTAAAACAAAAGACATTGTCATAATATTT
>CAJPOH010000190.1 GCA_905372205.1 uncultured Treponema sp. | reverse complement strand
GTATTTAAACCATGAAATAAAATAAGATTGATTTACTGAACTAAATAAATCCTGTAATAAAACAGGGATATCGCCTTTGTAAATATTCCCCTTTTTCAAACTTTTAATTATCTTTTTTGCATCCTTTACAATTGTAGCCGAAAGTTGCTTTTGAAATTGATCAATTAACAATTCGTCAGCGTTTTTACCAACACCTGAAATAGAAATTATTCCGTCAACAGGCTCTGCCTTTGAAGCAAGAATAGAAATGAGAGAGCCTTCACTGTGTCCTATAAGGTATATTTTCTCAAATTGCTTCATCTCTTTTATGCCAAAAATTATACTTATTACATCATTTACCATTGTGTCGAATATGATAACTTCATCTTTATTTTTTGGTATGCTTTTGCCTATTGAACGTTTATCATAACGAAAACTTGCAATTCCACCTTCTTGCAATTTTTCTGCTAACAACTTATAGCAATCTGTTTTTAGTCCTGCTATATTGTTTCCATCCATATCCATTGGACCAGAGCCAGGAACAATAATGCAAATTGTTTTAGGCTCTTCATTCTCTGGCAACGTGAGCATTCCAAAAATATCTACTCCATCAGAGGGAAAAGCCATCTCTTGTGCATAAGTAAGAAAAGACAAAAACATGGCAGTAAATATAAAACCTATTCTTTTCATAATTTTCTCCTTAAAATAACGTCTTAAACGCGACTTTGTCTTATTGCTAAAATCTTTTTTAAAATGGCGGTAATTAGATAATTTACTTTAAATACATCTGTTTAAAAAATCCTAACGGCACGAACATTACGAGTAAAAGACTTATAGTCATCATCCTGCTTGCCACCATCGAAATCCTGACACCAAGCATAATACTTATAATTGGAAGCCTGTGATGAAGACCAATAACAGTTCTCATCTTCAATCTTCCCTGTTTTCACCAAGTTTTTATATATCCAGTTTAATTCTTCCTTGTTAGGCAAATACCAGTCGCTAAAACCACCTCCGCGGTAGTTTTCACACATTGTCTTTGCTCCTTCCCAGTTAGCACCTCCCAAGATTTCGCTAACCTCCCATGCTCTTCCTTCTTCTATACGAAATACCATTCCGCCTGCAGGCCCTCTCATTCCTATATAAACTTTTTTAGTCTCTTGATGAGTTTGAAGAGCATAAATAGATGTTAATTCTGAAACAAAACTAGATAGAATACTCGGAATATTATCCACATTTCTTATTTCTGATTTTTTGGTAGAAAGCACTTTGGCAGTTTTTGCATCAATTAAACTTACAGTAATATAAAGTCTATAGCCCAGCCTCATAATTTTCCCACGACTTAGCAGTTCTGCATTAACTGCATTACCCAGCTTTGCTGTTTTTGAAGCGTTAGACCAATCACTTTCTTGAAAGTTAAGCTCTATAAATGCTTTTGTAAACTTACTTCTATCAACTACTGCAATCTTACCCGTTTCCTGTAACTCTGCAATGTAGAGCTCAGTAATTACTTCAGCTTCACCTTTCTTTACTGTATCATCCACAACTTCAAAAGTTGCAACGGCTACAGTCTTTTCCGCCTGTAATAATGCAAACACGGTACAAACAATAAATAAAAAAGAAAGAAATTTTTTCACTTTCCTAATCCCTTAAAGCCTACGTTAATGAAAAGGCTACTTCAATATGGAAACCTCTAAAAATATCATAGCTTATATAAACCAATTTTTAGAGACTTCCATAAGTTTTAAAGCTTTGCATCATCAATGCTATCTAACCATTTTTTGCATTCAGGCACAATGAAGGTTAGGCAACCATCTTCAAATGGATTTTTAAGGTTTGCAAGCTTCAAAAGATTTAAGAAAGAAAGAGAACCACCTGCTTTGCAAAGTCTTAAATAATCTTCCCAAGCGGTTTTATGATCAGCTCTGTCTTTCACCCAGAATTGCAACGCACAAACTTGAGCCAAAGTGTAGTCAATATAATAGAAAGGCATTTCGTAGATGTGTTTTTGTTGCATCCAATAACCACCACGCCTCAAAAACTCATTGTCATCAAAATCTTGTGATGGGCTATATTTCATGTCTATTTTATGCCATTGAGCTTTTCTCTCTGCTGGAGTTGCATCTGGATTTTCATACACCCAGTGTTGAAACTCATCAACGGTTACTCCATAAGGCAAGAATGTTATAGCACCACTTAAGTGAGTAAACTTAAACTTGTCTGTTTGCTCCTTAAAGAATAAGTTCATCCAAGGCCATGTAAAAAGCTCCATACTCATTGAATGAATCTCAGCAGCTTCCATACTAGGCCACACATAATCCGAAAGACGAGCATCCCTACTTTGATAGCTCTGGAATGCGTGCCCTGCTTCGTGTGTTATAACAGTGATGTCATGTGCAGTTTTATTAAAGTTAGAAAATATAAACGGACTCTTATATAATGGAAGAGAAGTACAATATCCACCACCTGCCTTGCCTGGCTTTGCCACTAAGTCCATCATTTTATACTTAGTCATCATCGTAAAAAATTCATCTGTTTCAGGGGATAGCTCTTTGTACATCTTCTTGGCGTTTTCTACAATCCAATCAGGGTCTCCTTGAGGAACAGCGTTGCCTGTTTTATATTGAAGAGGACCATCATAATAATAAAGATGATCAAGACCTAATCTCTTTCTTTTTCTTTCCCTTAATTCCTCGCAAACAGGCACAACTTCCTTATAAATTGCCTCCCTATACTTTGCAACCATCTTTGCATCATAGTCAACTCGTCTCATTCTAGCATAACCGAGTTCCACAAAGTTTTTAAAACCAAGTTTTTTAGCAATTTTAGTGCGAACTTTAACTAGTTCATCATAGATTCTATCAAGCTCTGCTTCGTTTTTTTCAAAGAATGAATAGTAAACCTTGCAAGCTTCTTTTCTTTCTTGTCTATCCGTGCTTTGCATAAAAGGAGCCATCTGTGCAAGGTTTCTTTTTTCTCCCTTATATTCTAGCTCTGCACTTGCCATCAATTTTGAATATTGGCTTACTAATTTGTTTTCTACTGCAAGGTCATCCATAATTGCAGGAGAGAAAGTTTTATTTTCCATTTCATACATTCTAAACAGAGTATCTCCAAATTCTTCCACCAACTCCTTTCTAAATTTGCAAGATAAAATTCTCTTTCTATATTCATCTGCATACTTACCAAGACGAGGACCTAAATCATCAAAGAAATCTTGTTCTTTTGCATAGAATTCATCTTTTGTGTTGATTGTATAATGCAAATAAACAAGCGAACTCAAAGTAGTCATTGTAACAGACAATTGTTCCACCTTGTCTATCACATCTATACACTCTTTTGCTGTCTTTGCCTCATCAAATTCCTTAAAGAGAGCTGTCATATCCCTTTCATACTGTTCTATGTCAGGTCTCTTATACTCCATTTTAGAAAACTCTACCATTGGTAAAGCTTTAATTTTACTTTTGTCCATATACACTCCTTGGCAATGACAATCTTCATTGTAATACCATTTTTTGATATATTAGTAAAGTGGCTTAAATTGATATTATAAATCACTATAAATGCCT
>CAJPOH010000189.1 GCA_905372205.1 uncultured Treponema sp. | reverse complement strand
ATCCTGTGTTAAAGCTAGATTTGAATGCTCAAAAGTATCTTAGAGAAGAAGACCTTACAACTATTTTGAATGATCACATAAGAATATGGGAAGAAAATTATAATGTGAAAACAGGTTGTAGTGATGCAGTTTCTGCTTTTGCCTATATCATTCAATCTTTATACAAAAAGTTTAATCAAAAAGTTGTTATTCTAATTGATGAATATGACAAGCCTCTCATTGCAACCTTAGAAAATGAAGAATTGCAAGAGCAATACAGAGCAACCTTAAAGGCATTTTATAGTGTGATTAAAAGTTCAAATGATTACATTCATTTAAGTTTTCTCACAGGGGTTACTAAGTTTAGCAAAGTTAGTATATTCTCTGACTTAAACAATCTTTTTGATATTAGTTTTGATGAACAATATTCTAGTCTTTGTGGAATAACAGAAGAAGAATTAAAAAATAACTTTTCAAACGAAGTTGAAATTCTAGCCAACAAATATGAAAAACCTCAGAAAGAAATGCTAGAAGTTTTGCGTGCCAAATATGATGGTTATCGCTTTAGTGAAAAGGAGGAGCGTATATATAACCCCTTTAGTTTATGTATTGCTTTTGAAAGAAAAAAATTAGGGGATTATTGGTTTGAAAGTGGAACGCCTTCTTTTATGGTTCATTTATTTGAACAAAAACTTTTTGAACTTCCTGACCTAGAAGGAAATATAAAGCTTAGTACTGAAGCCATAGATAGTTATAGATTTAGCTATAGTAATTTAGCCCCACTTCTTTTTCAATCGGGCTATCTTACAATAAAAGATTACGATGATGAGCTTGATATGTATGTTTTAGGCTATCCAAATGATGAGGTAAAGTACGCTTTTATTAATTGTTTAATGGAAGTATATACGAGTGTACGTCGAGATTCTTCAGGTAGATTTATGATAACTGAGTTTTTAAATAGTATGAAAAGTGGTGATATAGATCGAGTGCTTAATCTTACAAAAGCACTTATGGCAAGCATTCCGTATGATTCCTTACCTGAAGATAAACTCTTTTTGCGAGAACAGAATTATCAAACAGCTATCTATCTCATCTTTCTTCTTATGGGGCAGTATGTTAGGACAGAAGTATGCTCCTCAAAAGGTCGCTCAGATGTTGAAGTTGAAACCCAAGATGCCATTTATATCTTTGAGTTTAAAGTTGGTGGCAAGCCTCAAGATGCTCTTAATCAGATTAAAGATACTGGCTATGCGGATAAGCACAAGGCAAGCAACAAAAACGTCTTTTTAATAGGAGCTAGCATTAGTCGAAACAAACGCACGCTCGGCAAGTGGCAGATTGAAAAGATAAAGTGATAAGCATTAAACAATACTACTCAAGGAAACTCTTCCCTAGTATGAGATTTGCTCAATGCAAATCTCATACCGTATTCACTCGTCACGTTCGTCTCGTACCAACGGTAGATTCTAGTCTACTGCTGGTTAAAATAAACATTAAATCTTAAACTTTTCTACTTCGCTTACTAAATCTTTAATACTCATCTTATTCTTATTACTAATGTCTGCGACCTCATTGACGGCATTACTGATTTGCACAGCTCCTGCTGCCATTTCATTCATACTATCTGTTATCACACGTGTTAAACCATCTAGTTTTTCCATCTCACGAGCTACACCTTCACTTCCTTTCAGCATTTCAGCCGAACCTTGTTGCACTTCATTTGTAACAGAATTGATGTCTTTAATTGCTGTCAAGACTTCCCTACTCCCATTCTCTTGCTCTCTCATAGCTTCCGTGAGACGATGACTCATTTCTTTCACTTCTTGAGCTAAGCTAAAAATAGCATTAAACTTTGTTTCAACAATCTTAGAAGAAGAAGACAAGCCTTCAATCTCACCTGATAGGCTCTTTAGTGTCGAAGTGATTGTCTTTCCTTGTGTGCTGGATTCCTCTGCCAACTTTCTAATCTCATCTGCCACAACTGCGAAACCTTTTCCTGCTTCTCCTGCATGTGCTGCTTCAATAGCTGCATTCATTGCTAAAAGATTAGTCTGGCTCGCTATGTGTTGAATCACACTAGACGCTTCCATCAACGCCCCCGATTCTTCTGCTATCTTTGTTGTAACAGAATTAGATTTCGTTAATGTATCTTTTCCATCTCGAGTTGCTACTCCCAATTCTTTAATCAACTCATCACTTTTTTCCAAGGTTGTAGTTATACTTGCAATATTTGCTACCATTTCTTCTATAGAAGATGATGACATAGCCACACTTGCGGCCTGACTTTCTATGCTTGCATTGAGTTGTCTGATGGTACGACTAATTTCTTCAATTGTGCTAGCTGTTTCTGTAACAGAGGCTGCTTGAGTTAAAGCTTGGTTTTTAACACTATCAATATTTGAGCTAATTTCATGCACACTACTAGCAGTTTCAGTCATGTTGCTAGCAAGCTCTGAGCCAATTTCTTCCATCATTTGAGCATTCTTATCAACTGCTTTTATAGAAGAACCTATCTTTTCGATTGTTTGGTTGAAATAGAGAGAAAGATCTGTAATCTCATCGTTTCCAGTTATTAATAAACGTACCGTCAAATCTCCATCTCCTTGGGCTATTCCTTGCAATGCTTCAACTGTCGTTTGAATTGGCTTCACCATTCGAGATGCAACAAAAAAAGTAATTATGAGAGCTATAATTAAAATAATGCCACCTATAACATACATAGAAAATCGCAATGTTTGAACTGTTCCCATAAACTCATTTATTGGAGCTTTTATAACCAAAGTCCAGCCAGTAGTTTTTACTTTTGAAAAAGATGCAATACTTGAAACTTTATTGTAAGTATAATAGCCAACTTCGCTTTCTTCTTTGTCTATTGCATACTTTAGAAAGTTTGCTAATGCGACAAGAGAACTATCTTTTTTTGCTTCTTCCATTGTGTTAAAGGCTGTTTTAACTACATTAAGATCTTTATCTGCAATAGAAACACATTTTTTATCCACTATATAGGCATATCCCGAATCTCCTACGACAATGTCGTCAATCTGATCAGAAAGCCATAAACCATCAATATCAGCCATTAATACTCCTATAATTTGATTTTCATCGTCATATATAGGTACTGAAACATCCATGATAAATTTATTAACGCTAGGATCCATATAAGGTTCAGAAAAAAATCTTTTTCCTGCAATACTTGCCTTAAAAGATGGATAATCCACTACACTTATAATACTGCCATCTAAAATACAAACATCCCCTTTTGCATCACTAATCCATAAAGCATTGATAGCTGAATTAAACTTTGCTTCTTCTGCAAGAACTGCTCCTTTTGCAATAGCTGTAGCTTCTTTATCTCTTAAAATAGGCATTCTTGCAATTCCTTCTAAAAATTGCCAAAAAGCTACTATTCTACCATCAATAACTTCTGCAGTATCCTGAGCTTTGTCTTTTAAGTGTGTTTCAACCTTTTCTGTCACGGCACGCTTTGCCATATTCAATGCCAAAAAGCCCAACATCAAAACCGCTACTATTATGAGAGAAGCAAAAATTATAAGTAGTTTTAAGCGAATAGAAAAACGCTTTCTACTTAAAT
>CAJPOH010000188.1 GCA_905372205.1 uncultured Treponema sp. | reverse complement strand
GAATTTGCTTGCAAGCAAATTCTCAGGCTGAACGTCGGCAACGCCGATTTTTGACGCCCCTAAGCAGCGTTGCGGAGGGGGTGTTCAAAATAGCTTACAGCTATTTTGTGTCAGAATTTTTTATAAACAAAAAATTCTATAAGAGGAATTTTATTTCAGGGGCGGGGAACTACTTGCTCTGACTTAAAAAGCCCGTAAGGGATCAAGGGGTGCCCCGCCCCCTTATAAAGCACTAGAATAGGCAATTTATTGCAAATAAAAAGAAGTGCCCGTCTGGCAAGACACAAAAGAAGAAATAACCTATCTTCAAGAAATAAAAAATTGATGATATAACACAGCTATTGGGTAAAAATATACATTGAAGAGTTTATGAAACGCATGAATTAAAGCTAGGTAATGCCAGCGTAGTGTCAGGAGCATTTAATCAGCACTTCCCTAAAGATACTCACCTTCCTTGATATTTATCAATTTTTAAAATAAAATATCGCTGTTATGTCTATAAGTATTTACTCACTAGGAGCTGCTGAAGAAGTTACCGGTTCAAAACACATACTAGATGTTTCGGGAGATTTATATCTAATTGATTGCGGTGCTTTTCAGGGAAAAAGAGCAGAGGCAGATGCAAAAAATAGGGATTTTGATGTTCCGTGTGATAGATTAAAAGCTGTAGTTTTAACTCATGGTCATTATGATCACTGTGGACTCATTCCTCTTTTAGCAGTGCATGGCTTTGAAGGAAATATCTATTCAACTCCTGCAACGAGAGACATTGCAAATCTTGTTATGATGGACTCTGCTAGAATTCAAGCACGAGATGCTGAATATTTAACAAAACAGGCATTAAAAAAGGGAGAAACATTTAACTGGTCTCCTCTTTTTTGTGAGGCAGATGTAATCAAAGTTCTAAATCAATTTATAACCATATCATATAGAAGAAAAACATGGTTAGCACCCAATGTGATGTTGGAATTTTTTGATGCAGGACATATTTTAGGCTCTGCTATGGCTGTTTTCACAATAATGGATGAGGAGAAAGAAACAAAGATTGCCTTTACAGGAGATTTAGGCAGAAAAGGCAAAGCTATCATTAAAGATCCGGATTTCTTACCGCCAGTTGATTACATTGTCCTTGAAAGCACTTATGGAGATCGTTTGCATGAAAGTCGAGACAATGCTATTTCTATTCTAAAAGAAAAGGTTAAGCGTCTCGTAAAGACTCGTGGAAAAATGATTATCCCTGCCTTTGCTGTAGAAAGGACTCAAGAGCTGGTTTATTACTTTCATCTTTTAATTGATGAGGGGGTTATTCCAAATATTCCGATATATGTGGATTCTCCTATGGCTGTTAATGCCACAACAATTTTTCAAACTCATCCTGAATGTTATGATGAAAAAACATATCAGGCTTTTATCAAACATCATAAAAATCCATTTGGTTTTAATTCACTCAAATTTATAACAAGCGTTGATGAATCAAAAGAACTAAACAATCTTGAAGGTCCTATGATCATCATCAGTGCTGATGGAATGTGTGAGTTTGGGCGTGTGGTTCATCATCTTTCTAATAATATAGAAAAAAACACAACAATTGTTTTGCTAGTGGGTTTTATGGCTCATGATACATTGGGTAGGAGATTGCAAGACAAAGAAAAAGAAGTGAAGATTTTAGGAGAATGGCTTAGAGTTCGCTCTGATATAGTGCAAATCAATGCGTTTAGTGCCCATGCGGATTATAAAGAGATGGTAGAATGGCTAGATAGTTTTGACACTTCTAGGTTAAAAGGGATTTTCTTAGTGCATGGAGAGTCTAAGTCTCAAGCTCATCTTAAATCTTATTTGGAAAAAAAGAACTATCAAAGTATTAAAATTATAAAATACGATAGCACTTACACTTTGTAAACAATGGAAAAACTATGAAATATATTATAACAGGATTTCATTCAATAGAAGAAATATTACGTTCAAAAGAAAATTTGGAGGGAGCAATCTTATTTTATTCTAAGGCAGGACCTAGAGTGAAAAAGATTATTGCTTTGGCAGAAAATATGGGGCTAAAAGCGATCTGTGAAGATGATAAATCTCTTAATAAAAGGGTTTCATCTTTACCTCCTTTATTGCAGAATCATAAAGGAGCTGTTTTAGTTATAGAACATTCAAAAAGTTTGCTTAATAGGATTAATATTGAAAGTCTTATTGCAAGCTTAAAAGAAAAGCAGAAATCTTGTTTACTCATACTAGATGGAATTTCAGATTGTCACAACATGGGGGCTATCATACGTAGTGCAGACCAATTCGCTGTCGACGCTGTAATTGTGCCAAAACATGATAGTGCTAAAGGCGATGAATCAACAATACTAAAAACTAGTGCAGGGGCAGCTTCTTGGATGAAAATTGTTGAAGTTTCTAATCTTAGTTCCTGTATTTCTTTATTAAAAGAAATAGGTTTTTGGGTTTTTGCTAGTGATATGGCTGGAGAATCTTTATATAACATAAAGTTTCCTGACAAAGTTGCCATTGTTATGGGGTCTGAAGGAGGTGGAATCTCTCGCTTAGTCAAAAAAAATTGCGATATTATTGCTTCAATTCCAACTTTTGGAAAAATTGATAGCTTAAATGTTTCAGTTGCAACAGGCATTTTTCTTTATGAGGTTAAAAAACAGTTTTCACTTTCTTAAACTATAATATGAATGATATTACGAATAAATATATTGACAAAACTTTTAGAGCTGCCGCTTTTAATTTTGTAGTCTATGCTATAACTTCTATTTCGATCTCGATCTCTTTAGTACACATAAAAAATGATCTTAATTTTAGTTTAACTCAGTCAGCTTCGTTTAGTTTTATTTCTTCTGTAGAGCAGACTTTAATTTTGCTTTTTACTCCTGTTTTTGCTTCAAAATATGGAAAGGTAAAAATATTAAAGATTTCACTTTTTATTTTGATGATGGGTGTTTTATGCTTTTCTTTTAGCATAAATTATATTACTGCTCTTTTAAGCCTTTTATGTATGGGGTTGGGTACTGCATTGCAAGAAGCTTTACTTACACCCATTGTAGGCGACTTATATCCTGAAAACGTAAACGCTAAAATGAATGTTATGCACGCTTTTTGGCCATTAGGAATATGTGGAAGTTTAATTTTTATTGGATATTTGCTTTCTATAGGGATAAGCTGGAGATGGGTATATTTTAGCATATCACTAATTGCTTTTTTGAATTTTTGGTTTTATCCTTCTTCAAAAAAAATTGCTTTTAACAAAACTAATTTTGATATGGAAGCTGCAAAAAAGATATTCAAATCTAGCTCTTTTTGGTTTTTTGGATTAACCCTTTTCTTTGTTGGAGGAGCAGAAGGAGCCTTTTCTTTTTGGTCAGCAACTTTTATACAGATAAATTTGAACACTTCTGTCTTTGTTGCAGGAATTATTACAGCTTTTTTTTCACTCGGAATTATGATTGGGCGTTTTTCAAGTGCAAAGCTCTTAAATTTAATATCTATACCTAAAATGATTATTATCTCAGCTTTTTTAACACTTTCTGTTTCTTTTACTTTTTGTTTTGTTGACTCTATTT
>CAJPOH010000187.1 GCA_905372205.1 uncultured Treponema sp. | reverse complement strand
GACGTTATAATCGTACATTAGGGGATGTGAAAACAGTACATTAGCTAATGTACTGACCCCATTCTGTACAGCATTGGGTGTGCAAACCCCGCTATATCGCGAGGCGTTGCTGTACAGCAACGAGAGGCAAATCCCGCTATATTGAGGTCGCATTCTGTACAGAAACGCATAGCGATACATGCGTGTTTTGCACATCAATATAGACGGGAGAGAATTGTAAAACTGTTTTAGTCTAATCATCTTTTCGCATGCTTAATTTTCATACTCGACTTTTTGTTTCTTTTTGTGTAATATCTACCTTTGAGATTTTGCAAAGTAGCTTTTTAAGATTTATGTGTTTGGAACAATTAAATTGAAAGCTATTTCTCTTAAAATACTAATCTTAGTGGAGTCTTTATGAGCGAAGATAAAAAAGATGAGTTTCCATTTTTAAATAATGATGAAGGTGGGGATTCTTCTAAAAACCAACCTAAAAGATCTAAAACATCAATATTTTTAATACTTGCTTTAGTGGTAATGATGTTTATTGTTTTTGGGCAAGTGTTTTTGCAAGGAAGTAGAAATTTAATTCCATTTTCTGAGTTTAAGGCACGTATATTGTCTAATGAGATTAAACGTGTTGAAATGGATTCGACATATTTTAAAGGCTTCGTAAAAAAGAATGCAAACGAAACAAATGGTGGAAATGGTCTTTTCAATGTGCTAAGTGGAAAACAAGAAGACGAATATTATGAAACAGTTGGAATATATAATGAAGAGTTTGTAAAACTACTAGATAGAAAGAAGGTTGTTTATTCAGTGAAAGCGAGAGAAAAAAGCTATCTCATAGATTTTATTATTCAATGGGCTCTGCCTCTTTTGTTAATATTCTTTGTTTGGCGACTTATAATGAAAAACATCACAAAAAATATTGCTGGTGGAATAGGAGGAAGCTTATTTAGTCCAGGACAGGCAAAAAATATTGCTGTTGAAGAAGGAAAAGTTGAAACACGTTTTAAGGATGTTGCAGGTGTTGATGAAGCAAAGGAAGAGTTGATGGAAGTTGTTGATTTTTTAAAGTTTCCAAAACGTTACACAGATATTGGTGGAAAAATCCCCAGAGGAGTTTTGCTTGTAGGACCTCCTGGAACAGGAAAGACATTGCTTGCTCGTGCTGTTGCGGGTGAAGCAGGAGTTGCATTTTTTAGAATTAGTGGCTCTGATTTTGTTGAAATGTTTGTTGGAGTTGGGGCATCTCGTGTTAGAGACTTGTTTAGACAAGCTAGAACAAAAGCTCCATGTATTGTCTTTATTGATGAGTTGGATGCTATAGGAAAATCAAGACTTAATACAACCAGTGCAAATGATGAAAGAGAGCAAACGTTAAACCAACTTCTTGTGGAAATGGATGGCTTTGATAGCACCACAGGCTTGATATTGCTTGCAGCAACTAACCGACCTGATGTTTTAGACCCTGCATTGTTGCGTCCCGGTCGTTTTGATAGGCAAGTAGTTGTGGATAAGCCTGATCTAAAAGGAAGAGAGCAGATATTAAGTATTCATGCAAAGAACGTAAAGTTTGATGAAAGTGCTAATTTAACATCTATTGCAAAGATTACTAGTGGGTGTTCAGGTGCAGACCTTGCGAATATTATAAACGAAGCAGCTCTTTTAGCAGTGCGTTCTAAAAGAGAAAAAGTATGCATGACTGATTTAGACGAAGCTGTAGAAAAGACAATGATTGGATTACAGAAAAAGTCTCGTGTGATTCGTGAAGAAGAAAAAAGAATTATAGCTTTTCATGAAACAGGGCATGCCGTTGTTGGCACGTTCACAGAAGGAGCAGACAAGGTACACAAGGTTACCATTGTGCCTCGTGGCACAGGGACATTAGGTTATACCTTTCATATTCCTGAAGATGATAAACACATAGTTACAGAAAAGCAACTTTTAGCGGAAATTGATGTGCTACTTGGTGGACGTGCTGCAGAAGAAGTTGTGTTTAACATGATTTCCACAGGAGCTGCAAACGATCTAGCTCGTGCGACAGACATTGCAAGAAGTATTATCACAGACTATGGTATGAGTTCTAAATTTAAGAATGTTGCATTGAATAAACGTGGAGCAGGTTATGTAGGTAATGTAGAGCCACAGCTTGTTAGAGAATATGCAGAAACAACGCAACAGTATATTGATGAACAAGTTGCAAAAATAATCTCAGAAAGATATGAAAGGGCCTGCAATCTCTTAAAAGAAAAAGAAAAATTAGTCAATTACATTGCAGAAACCTTGCTAGAAAAAGAGACTATTGAAAATGATGAGTTTGAAGCTATCATTGCAAACGAAAATAATCTTGATTCACTTAAAAATCCTAAGACGGAAGAAACATATAATATTGGTTAGCTTTGATGAGCATAATAATTAGAATAATGGAAGGTGAACGCTTATGGGATATATTCTAGGAACTTCAGGTCATGTAGATCATGGAAAGACAACATTAGTGGAGAGTTTAACAGGAATATATACGAGTCGTTTGCCTGAAGAAAAGAAAAGAGGAATGACTATTGAGTTAGGTTTTGCTTCTTTTTCTGATGAGCGTGTTGGCATTGTTGGTATTGTGGATGTGCCAGGACATGAAAGATTTATTAGAAACATGGTGCAAGGGGCATGGGGGCTTGATGCAGCTCTTTTAGTTGTTGCAGCTGATGATGGCTGGATGAATATGAGCAAAAGTCATTTAAGAATCTTAAAAGCCATGCAAATTAAAAACATTCTTGTAGTAATTACAAAAAAAGATCTAGTTGATGGTGAAACATTAGAATTGGTTAAAGAAGATATACTAAAACATTGTTTTTCTATTTTGGGCTATGAAGTGCCTAGTGTTGCAGTGTCAGCCACAACAAAAGAAGGAATAGGTGAGCTTAAAGAAGCTATAGTAAAGCTTTTACTAAAGTGTCCTTTGAATAATAAATCAAAACCATTCTTATATATTGACCGTGTTTTTACCTTAAAAGGTATAGGACTTACTATCACAGGAACACTACGAAGTGGAAAAATTTCTGTAGGAGATGGTCTATCTTTATACCCTGGAACTGCAGAATGTAGGGTGAAATCAATACAAAATCATCATAAAAGTGTAGATACCATCATAGCTCCTGCTCGAACTGCCTTAAACTTAAAGTTACCTGAAAAGGTGGAAGTTTCCAAAGGTATGTTGCTTTCAAGTGATGAAGGGGAACCTATCCTTCAAGGAACTGAAGTTTTAATTCGTCTTGATGAAGTTTTTGATGATAAAGATGAAGGAATTAAAAATCATTGTGAGTTAGAAATTGCACTTGGAAGTACTCATTCAATTGGAACATTGCACATAAATAGTTATGACTCTTCTCTTGCTCGTCTTTCTTTACGAGGGGCAATAGCTTGTTCTTGGAATCAAAATGCTGTTTTAATAAGGCATGGAGGCAGTGATATTCTAGGTTCTTGTAGAATCTTAGCAGCTTTTCCCTCATATAATAGAATTAGTTTTAGAGAGGCTTTCAAAGTATACAATGGAAAAGAACTCTCATCATGGCAAAGCTATTTATTTAATCTTTATGGCTATGCTT
>CAJPOH010000186.1 GCA_905372205.1 uncultured Treponema sp. | reverse complement strand
ATAGAGCAGTATGAAAAACTTATCACGCAAAAAAAAGAAGAAGTCGAATTTAAATCCTTTACATCACCTACACAAGTTGATCTTAATTTTAAAGTGAAAGGACTTGCTGAAGATGTTTATTGGCTTCATGCTGATTTTCCTGATTTGGGTTCTCCTTTATGCAAGAAAGGTGGAGTGTGGAAATCAAGCCTTTTTGAATATCCAACGACATTTAGGTCATTCGGACCGGAATCTAATGTTGGAACAAGAGATTTGATGGCTCCTAACCCTGCACTTGTTGGTATATCTGATGAAACGAGAGAGTTTTATTCTTTTGCAGCAACCCATTGGGCCTTTTCTAATGATGGAAAATCTATCTATTTTAAACTTAGAGAAGACATGAAATGGTCTGATGGTCATCCTTGCACAGCTGACGACTATGTGTTTTATAGAGAAGCTATGATGGACGAAGATACAGAAGACTTTTTTATGAGCGACTACTGGGAAAATAAACAGGTAGAAAAGATTAGTAAGTATTGCATTAAAGTGACTAATTTATCTGATAAAGTCCTTCCAAAATCTATGTTACTGTTATCTCTCAATATGTCTCCAATACCAGAGCATTTTTTTCCAAATGGTATAGAAAGGGAATGGTATAAAGAATATAACTATAAGTATATGCCTACAATAGGTCCTTATGTCATGGCAGAGAGTGAGAATATAAAAGGAGAACTCATTGTGTTTAAAAAAGTGCCTAATTGGTGGGGACACAAGGTGTTAGGCAATGGAATGGCTAATTTTGATAAGATCGAATACAAAGTTATAACAGGTGGTTTGGATATTTCTAAGGAGTATTTTTATAAAGGCGAGCTTTATGCTTATGCTTTGAATATTCCACAAGAATGGAAAGATTCTGCAGAAAATGACAAGGTTTCTAATGGATATATAGATCGCTGGGTGTTTAATATGGTGCCAATGCAGGGATTTTCTGGTATTCAGTTTAATGTGCAAGCCCCTTTTGTAAACGATGTTAGAGTTCGCCGTGCATTGTATTATGCAATTGACATGCAAGGTATGATTGAGAATGCCCTTTATGGGGAGTATAAAAGATATCATAACATAGGGATGGGGCATGTTTGGGGTGGTTGTGATTTTGATGACAACACAATCAGAAAGCCAAGGTTTAACCCTAAAAAAGCAGGGATGCTATTAGCTGAAGCTGGCTATAATAAAATAGGAAGTGATGGTATTAGAGTAAATAGCTATGGTGAGCGTGCTTCTTTTGAATTGTTATATTCACAAGCTCATCATACTGAGCGTTTAACGTTTCTGCGAGAACAAGCAAAAAAAGCTGGTGTGGATTTGCAACTTAAAAAGATGCAGCAAGGTATGTTTAATGCTGTACTCAATAGAAAATATCAGGCATGGTTTGGTGGAATGACAACCTATTATTTTCCTAGTTATTGGCAGTCATTTTCTAGCGAAAATGCTGATACTATCCCTTCTAGTAACTTTTATGGATATAAAAGTGAAGAAATGGATAGACTCTTGGAAATTGAGAGAACGTCGAATGATTTATCTGAATTGTCACTAAACTGTAAAGAAATTCAAAGATTGGTGGATAAAGAAGCATTGATTATTCCTGATTATTACTTAGATTTTGCAAGAGTGGGCATGTGGAAGTGGGTAAGATTTCCGTCACATGGGAATTTGAAATATACTGATAGCATGGATCTTCTTAATCCTTTTTGGGGTTATTTTTGGATTGATGAAGACATAAAGAAGGAAGTTGAAGATGCTATGAGACGTGGCAAAACTTTTGAGCCTAGAATTTGGCATCTAAGTAATAGATATATACAAGATTGATGTATACTTAAAAAAATTAACATATGGAAAGCTAATAGCTAACTAATGGGTATTTAGGTGCATTTGGCTTTTTTGGAAAGAGGTTTAGTATGAGGTTAGTTTTAGCTAGACATGGAGAAAGTGTTTGGAACAAAGAAAACTTATTCACTGGTTGGACTGATGTTGACCTTTCTGAAAAGGGTAGGGAAGAAGCAAAAGAGGCAGGAAGGCTACTAAAAGCAGAAAAATTTGATTTTGATGTTTGTTTTACTTCGTACTTAAAGCGAGCCATACACACATTGAACATAATTCTTGAAGAAATGGATAGAGAATATCTGCCTGTTTTTAAGGCTTGGCAATTAAATGAGCGTCATTACGGTGCTTTGCAAGGTTTAAATAAGGCAGAAACATCAAAGAAATATGGAGAGGCTCAAGTGAAGCTTTGGAGGCGATCTTTTGATGTCCCACCTCCAGCTCTTCCCGCTAATGACGAACGTCTTCCATCACTTCAAAGTGCCTATCGTGATGTTTCACCTTCTTCTTTGCCATCAACAGAAAGTTTAAAAATCACTATTGAGCGTGTTGTACCTTATTTTGAAGAGAAAATTAAACCTCTTATGAAAGAAGGTAAGAATGTTTTGATTGTAGCTCATGGGAATTCCTTACGTGCATTGGTTAAATATTTTGAAAAAATATCTGATGAAGATATTGTAGGTGTTAATATACCCACAGGAGTCCCATTGGTATATACTTTCGATTCTAGTTTCGATGTATCTTCTAAAAGTTATTTAGGAGATGTTGATGCTATCAACGCAAAAATAAACTCTGTTTCAAAACAAGCAAGTCTTTCAAAATAATGATCTTATCTTTAGCTCCAATGGCAGATATAACTCACCTTGGATTTAGGCGTTTGGTGGCTCAGTTTTGTCCTCCAGATCTTTTTTATTCTGAGATGATTCATAGTCCTTCTTTTCTTTCTGGCGGGCGTTTTGAGAAATGGTATGCAAAAACATACAGTGATGAAGCACTAATCTGGCAACTTACCTCTAATGAAACAGAAACGGTTAGGGAAACAATTCCTATTTTGTTAGCTGAAGGTGGAGATGGCATTGACTTAAATATGGGCTGTGCAGCCCCTCATATAGTTGCAACAGGAGCAGGTTTTGCTTGGATGAAAAAACCTAAAGGTGAAGTGAAAAGTTTTATTCAAAATGCTCGTAAAGCAATTGATGATTATTGTAAATACACTAATTCATCACAAAAAATACTCAGTGTGAAGATGAGACTTCCATCAGAAAAATATTCTGACCTTCATGATTTTTGCGAGTTGTTGCTTGATTGTGGAGTGGAACGTATTACACTACATCCACGTTTTCAAAAAGAAAAATATACTCGACTTCCTCATTATGAATATCTTGAGAAACTCATAGAAGATTTGTGCATACCAGTTTTTGGCAATGGAGATATCAAAAGTTTTGATGATATTCAAAAATTGAATGAAAAGTTTCCAAAAATAGCTGGATGGATGATTGGACGAGAAGTCGTTAAAAGACCATGGATTTTTTTAAGCATGAATGGACAAAAAAGTATGAAAATTGATGCCTTAAATGTTGTCATAATGTTTATTAAACTATTAAAAAAGTATCAACCAGAGGAATTTCATCTTTTACGAGCAAAACGTTTTTTTAACTATTTTTGTAATAATTTTAGTTTTGCTCATTACATTAAAACAAAGGTGTTGAATGTAAAATCAATCGATGAAATTGTCCCAATATTTGAAGA
>CAJPOH010000185.1 GCA_905372205.1 uncultured Treponema sp. | reverse complement strand
TCTTAAAACAGTCAATGAAGTTTTGAAAACTAAAATATCTTCTATATTTTCCTGATGGAATAGCGATGAATTTTACTTTAGTGAGAGTAGAGACAAACTCCTTGTCTCTACCATTTGAAGAGCCTAGCCAGATAATTTCATAATCATCCAGCAAAGCTTCTGCAACTGCAAGACCTGGAAAGATATGTCCTGCAGTACCTCCACCTGTGAATACGATTCTTTTCATATATTAGCAAGCTACGCTTAAACGTGGCTTTACGCTTGAGTTGTTTATCATCTCTGAGGTGATATGCAATTTTTTATGACCTTTAATCGAAGGAGCTTCAAACATAGAGTCGAGCATAAGTTTTTCTACAATTGACCTTAAACCTCTAGCTCCAGCTTTTTCATCGATAGCTTTTTGAGCAATAGCCTTAATAGCTTCATCATCAAATGTGAGTTCTACATCATCTAGCTTAAAAGAAGCTTGAAATTGCTTGACGATAGCATTTTTTGGTTCTGTAAGAATTCTAATTAAATCGTTAATATTTAATTCATTTAGAGCAACTTTAATAGGTAAGCGTCCAACCAATTCAGGAATAAGGCCAAATCTCACAAGATCATCAGAACAAAGATTAGAATAAAGCTCTGCTAAATTCTTTTCAGCTTGAGATTTTAAGTTTGCACCAAAACCTACAGGTTGTTTTAATATTCTTTCTTCCAAAATCTTATCTAAGCCTACAAAGGCACCACCACAGATAAAAAGAATATTTGATGTGTCAATTCGTATCATTTCTTGGTTTGGATGCTTTCTCCCGCCTTGAGGGGGAACGGAAGCTACAGTTCCTTCAATTAGCTTTAACAAAGCCTGTTGAACTCCTTCGCCTGAGACATCTCTTGTGATTGAAACATTTTCACTTTTTCTTGCAATTTTATCAATTTCATCAATAAAAACAATACCTTTTTCAGCTTTATCAACTTCCCAATTAGCATCTTGAATTAACTTTAACAAGATGTTTTCGACATCTTCGCCCACATAACCTGCTTCCGTCAAGGTTGTAGCATCAGCTATTGCAAAAGGTACTTGCATTTTTTTTGCCAAAGTCTTTGCAAGTAATGTTTTTCCTGAACCTGTGGGACCTAAAAGCAAAACATTTGACTTATCCACTGTTATATCATTCTCCAAAGATGGTCTTGTAATTCTTTTATAATGGTTATAAACAGCAACAGATAAAACTTTTTTTGCATCATCTTGACCTACAACATATTCATCAAGGTATTTCTTCAATTCTTTTGGTGGAATTAGTGAAATACCTTTAACCTCTTCCACTTCTTTATGCATATCCACATATTTATTGCACAAAGCTAGGCATTCACTACATATTGCAAGTCCATTCCCACTAGGAATAATTACCACTCCTGTTTCCTTAGCCCTTCCACAAAAAGAACAATTTTGACCTCTGTTATTCATCTTATTTATTTTCATGCTTTTTTCCAACCATTATAGTGTCTACTATACCATATTGTTTTGCTTGCTCACTAGACATAAAAAAATCACGTTCCATATCTTTTTTCACTTCTTCTTCACTACGACTTGTATCTTTTGCAAAATATGAGATAATCATATTCTTTAGTCTCAATATTTCCTTTGCTTGTATATTGATGTCAGTTGCCTGCCCAGTAACTCCACCCCAAGGTTGATGAATCATAACACGCGAAGAAGGAAGAGCAAAACGCTTCCCCCTTGTTCCACCTGCTAACAAAATAGCTGCCATGCTAGCACATTGACCTAAACAAATAGTTTGAACATCAGGTCTTATATGTTGTATTGTATCATAAATAGCAAGTCCTGCAGTAACAGAGCCACCAGGACTATTGATATAAAGACTTATGTCTTTGTCAGAACTTTGAGATTCTAAAAACAATAATTCTGCTACAATTATATCTGCTGATACATCAGTGAGTTCTTTGTCAACAAAAATAATTCTATCTTTAAGTAGTCTTGAAAATATGTCATAAGTACGCTCACCACCTGCTACTTGTTCTATGACATAAGGAACTAACACACTCATCTTATACTCCCTTAATCTTCAATAACACCCAAATAACGTTCTGAAGGAATCTCATCACCATCTTCAAATGTACAAGTTTTAAATATAGTGTCAAAAATTCTATCATTTTGTGCCATATTCATCAGAGTATCTTTAGTATCTTTATCACTACATCCCTTTTTAATATTGTCTAAAGACATGTCCATATTATCTGCCATTTTTTCTAAGAACTTTTCAAATTCCTCATCAGTTATATAAAACCTATGCTTATCTTTTAATCTTTGAAGCAAAAATGTGTTGTGTATTTTTGTTATTGCATTAGGAGACATATTCTCCCATAAAGCGTCTTTGTTTTCTTCAACATATTTGTCTAGCTCTTTCTCAGACATGTTATCTCTTCCAAAATATTGTGACAATTCTCCCTTAATTTCTAATAGTATTAAAGATTTAGGAGGAATAATCGGATTTTCTTCTCTTAGTTTTTCTAATACAAGACTTTCTTTTTCCTTTCGTATTGCAAGTTCAACATCTTTATTTAGCCTTTCTCTAATATTCTTCTTTAGGTCTTCCAAAGTGTTAAATTCAGAACTTACGTCTTGTGCAAGCTCATCATCAATTTCTGGTAAAATCTTTAGTTTTATATCCTTGATTGTAATGGAGATTTTTTTTGTCTTACCCCTAAAATGATCTAGTAGGTAATCATCAGGGTAAGTTTTTTCTATTTCTTTTGTTTCTCCTTTTTTCATTCCAATGATATCCTTATCAAAATCATAAGGATTTTGTGTTGAACCCAAGATATAAACATGATCTTGGCGACTAAATTCTTCCTCATTTCCATCAAACACCTTAATATCTATGGTTACAACATTGCCTTCTTCAAGCCCTTCACTTTCATCTTTTGCCTTATATACTGCATTTCGCTCTTGTATTTTTTCGAGTTCTTTTTGAACATGTTTTTCAGTAACCTTAACAACTGGAACTTTTATAGTGAAACCTTCGTCTTTTTTGATTTCTAATATAGGTTGTACATCATAACAAATAACAAAACTGAAATCCTCATCAAAATTAATATCAGACATTTCTTTACAAATAAAAGGAGAACAAGCAATAGGTGTTTCTCCTTTTGGAGCTTTTTCAAGTATTTCTTGAGTAGCGTTTTCCAGCAATACTGAAGCTAATTCTTTTTTTACTGCATCTGAATATTTAGCTTCAAAGATTTTAGCAGGAACTTTACCACGCCTAAAGCCGGGCATAGCCACTTCTTTTAAGTACTTTGAAAGAAGCTTTTGATATTCATCTCTTACTGTTTCTTTTTTTATTGTTACTGAAAGGCTTGCATCTGCAGCATCACCAATTGTTAGTTTTTTTTCATATTCCATAAAAGAATCCTCCCCTAAGAGTTTATAAAAAAATAAAAGCTCTCTAAAAACATCTGAATATCTTCAAGTTTAAAACTCAAAATAATTTTTAGAGATTACTAATAGGATAAAAAAAAAGAGCGACTCGATACACCGAATCGCTCTTCATAAAGCGGGAAACGGGGATTGAACCCGCGACATCCACCTTGGCAAGGTGGCGCTCT
>CAJPOH010000184.1 GCA_905372205.1 uncultured Treponema sp. | reverse complement strand
CTCCAGTTGAGCTATATAATGCTATTTCTTCGAGCAATGTGCCAGAAGATACTAAGGTGAAACCACTACAAATTTCTAATGCCTTGTACACATCGTTGAAGTGTGATCTAGCTTTTATGCTAAAAAATGAGCTTGTAGTGATCATAGAACACCAGTCTACTATAAATGAAAACATGCCTACTCGCTTACTTCTTTACATAGCTTTGCTGTACCTAAATATCTTAGATGAAGAAATAAGGTATGCAAGAACATTAAAGCCAATTCCTACGCCTCGCTTTTTTGTTTTGTATAACGGAAAGGAAACGCTTCCTGAAATGAGCGAATTACACCTCTCAGATGCCTTTATGCTCAAAGATGAAATTCCACTACAATTAGAATTAATAGTTCCAGTAATCAATATAAACTATGGACAAAATAAAGAAATAATGGGAAAATCTAAAACGTTAAATGGGTATTCATATTTAATAGATAGGATAAGAAAATATGAGGCTATAGACAAAGACAATAAGTTTGACTTAGCGATAAAAGATTGCATTGAACACGGTATGTTGGATGGATATCTTACAGAACAATGGAAGAGGGTTAAAAACATGTTACAATCAGAATATAACTATGATTTAGATATTGCAGTGCAAAGAGCAGAAGCAAAAGAAGCCGGTATTTTGTTAGGCATTGAAAGAGGAATGCAAAGAGGAATGCAAAGAGGAATGCAAAAAGGAAGAATGGAAGGAATAATACAAGGCTCTTATGATACCAAAATTGAAACAGCTAAAAAGCTAATTGCTATGAATTATTTATCAATTGAACAAATAGCTCAAGTAACAGGTCTTTCTATGGAAGAAATAGCAAAGTTATAATTTTTATTAAGATGATGAACAGATTCGTTTCAAAATGTCGATTATATGGATTATATGACTAACATACCTGAAGAACCATATTTTATTAAGACAACAGAAAAAAAGTGTGAAACTTTGAGTACGAGTCAGAAGTACACATTGAATAGGCGTGGTAACGAAATGTTTAATGAAAATGACATTGCAGGAGCTACACGCATTTTTCTCACAACTGGCTATTCTGATGGACTTACTCGTGTTGGCGATTATTATCTAAAACAAGGCAAAAAGGTAGAAGCACTAAAATATTATTCTCTTGCTCATAATAAATACAAAGTTGAAATGCTCGCAAAAGAAATAGCAGGTCTTATTCGCTCACTACTATAATTTCAAAATGAGTACTTCTACTTTTCTTCCATCACTACTAGCACTATCTCCCGAAGAACTCTGTCATGTTTGTAGACTCGAAAAGAAGTTTCAAGGAGAGCAAATGTTTGCATGGCTAAGTCGTGGAATATCTTCTTTTGATGAGATGACAAATTTAAGCCTTGCATTGAGAAAAAAATTATGCAATGAATACTCAATTTTTACATCAAAGATTCAAAGTTCATTAAAAGATGATTCATCAATTAAACTCAGCATAGAGTTAGAAGATGGCAATATAATTGAAGCTGTTCTACTCAAAGACAAAACAGGTCGACCCACAGCTTGTGTTTCTTCGCAAGTTGGTTGCCCACTTGCGTGTGCTTTTTGTAAAACTGGCAAATTAGGCTATGCTCGAAACTTAAAAGCACACGAAATAATAGAACAATTTTATCACTTGCAAAAAAAAATAGATAGAAAGATTGAAAACATAGTTTTTATGGGGATGGGAGAACCTTTGTTAAATCTTGTAGAAGTGAAAAAAGCAATTAGTATTTTAACTCATCCAAAAGGTTTAAATCTTTCTAAAAGACGCATTACAGTTTCTACTGCTGGTGTAATAAATGGAATATATGAGCTTGGTAATGATGAAACTCCGCCTCGTCTTGCAGTTTCGCTCACTGTTGCAGAGCCTGCATTACGTCTTTCTTTAATGCCAATTGAAAAATCAAACCCCTTATCACATCTAAGGGAAGCTATCAAACATTTCAATAAAAAAACAGGCAAACGTGTAACTTTGGAAATAGCTTTAATTCATGGGGTTAATACTTCAAAAGAAATGCTAGAAAAAATTATTTTGTTTAGTGAAGGTTTGAATGTGCTTATAAATTTGATTCCATGGAATCCTATTGAAGAAATTAATTTTACTCGCCCTACAGATGATGAGGTTTGTTATGTGGAGCAATACCTAAAAAATAAGGGGTTGAACGTAACAGTTAGAAAGAGAAAAGCAGGACAAATTGCAGGTTCTTGTGGACAATTAGGGAAAGTTAAAAAAAATGGACAATAGATTGAAGTGTAGAGGGTGCAAGTTTTGTGATGGCAAAGCTTGCAAAAGCGAATTGCCCGGTATGGGGGGCGTTTTGGATAGTGCTATATTTATTGAAAATGTAAAGGCTTGGACTAGATATAAGAGTGAAGAAAAATATATTAATAGTCTAGCGAAAATAAGATTAGCACCTATGGCTGGTGGAGTGCAGAATGTTGGTTGGCATGATGAAAAAGAATTTTATGTTGAGATGATTTCTTCTTCTTTCTTTGCTGGTCTTTCATTAAGCATAGGCGATGGAGCTCCAGATGAAAAGCTAGATTTTGGGCTTTTTGCATTAAAAACAGTTGATAAAAAAGGTGCTATCTTCCTAAAACCATACCCACAAAAAAAACTACTCGAAAGAGTTGAAAAATCAACTCCTCATGCTGAAATTATTGGAGTGGACACTGATTCTTACAACATAATCACAATGAGGAATCAAGTCTCTTTAGAAGAAAAAACGCCAAAAGAGCTTTTAGAAATCAGCAAAGAAGCAAAACTTCCACTTGCAATTAAAGGTGTTTTTAGTGAGAAAGATATAGAGATTGTAAAAGAAGTGAAGCCAGAAATTGCTATTGTTTCTAACCACGGAGGACGCATAGACCGCAGGCTACAAAGTTCTGCAGAATTTCTTAAACTGTATGGAAGTGAAATAGCAAGGTATTCAGGTGAAGTATGGGTGGATGGAGGAATTAGAACATACCAAGATGTTATTGTAGCTACATTTTTAGGAGCAAAAGAAATATTGATAGGTCGTCCAATTATTAGTGCTATGGTACGGGGCGGAAAAGAGAAAAGAAAAGAAGAAGTTAAAAACTTTGTAAAAAGCCTTATGGGAGAGCCAAAATGAAAATGAGGCTTGATAAGGTTTTGCATGACAATGGCTTTGGCACTAGAAGTAGTATAAAAAAAATGTTGCATAAAAAAGAGTGTTACGTGAATGGAGTAAGGATTATAGACAGTAGTTTTAAAATAGAAGATTGTGATGAAGTTTGCATTGAAGGAGAAGTGATAAACTTAAAAAAATATATTTACGTTATGCTAAACAAGGCTTCTGGCTATGTAACTTCCACAAAAGACCCTGAATATAAAACTGTTATGGAACTCCTGCCTCAAAAATGGGCTAGTAGAAACTTATTCCCTGTTGGTAGGCTTGATATAGATACTGAAGGCTTACTCATTTTAACAAACGATGGGATTTTTGCTCATAAAGTGATATCTCCAAAGTATAACATAGTTAAAAAATACTATGTTAGGCTAAAAAGAGAATTTGATGAGGAAGAATTTGAACAAGTGAGAAAAAACTTTACTTCTGGCATAGTTTTTAAG
>CAJPOH010000183.1 GCA_905372205.1 uncultured Treponema sp. | reverse complement strand
TTTCTTTCTTGTTTGTAGACATCTTTGACACAGTGGGTACTTTTGTAGGAGTTGCAGCACAGGCAAAATTACATGACAAAAATGGCAACATTCCAAAAATGAAGCAAGCATTTTTGGCAGACGCTGTAGGAACTTGTGTTGGTGCAATGCTTGGAACTTCTACCGTTACAAGTTATGTAGAAAGCACATCAGGTGTTGCAGTTGGAGGACGCACAGGATTAACAGCTTTGGTTGTTTCTATTCTCTTCCTTTTATCCCTTTTCTTCTCGCCATTATTCTTGTTGATTCCACCTCAGGCTACAGCTTCAGCATTGGTAATTGTTGGCTTTTTAATGATGAGAACAATAAAAGAAGTGGATTTTTCTGATGCTACAGAAGGTCTGCCTGCATTCTTAACAATTATAATGATGCCTTTGGCTTATAGTATTGCTCAAGGAATTGTGTTCGGAATTATCTCTTACGTTCTATTAAAGCTATTGACAGGAAAATGGAAAAGCATTCATCCTGTAACCGCGATTTTATTTTTAGTATTCATTTTACAATTTTTTATAAAATGATAGGGCAAATGGCATGAAAGGAGTTGAATATCGGGGGCTTGAATCTGTAGAAGGTTCTGTTTTAGTTGTTAAAAAAAGAGAGAATAGCTTTTTTGGCGAAGTAGTTCATGTCAAAGATAGACTAGGAAACGTTAGAGTTGGTCGTATTATAGAGATTTCTAACGACACTTGCGTGCTTCAGGTGTTTGCGAATACAACGGGTTTTAGTGTTGAAGATTCAACCGTTGAGTTTTTGGAAGAACCTATGCAAATGCGGGTTTCTTTGGATATGATGGGGCGAGTTTTTGATGGGCTTGCTCGTCCTATTGATGGTTTCCCTGCTCTCTATTCTTCTGAATTTCGTAATATAAATGGCTCTCCAATCAATCCTTTTGCACGAATCTACCCTCGAGATTTTATTCAAACAGGTATTTCTGCAATTGACGGAATGAATACCCTAATTAGAGGACAAAAATTACCCATATTTTCGGGCAATGGAATGCCACACAATGCTATAACTGCCCAGATCATAAGGCAAGCAAAAATCCTTTCGAGCGATGAAGACTTTGTTATTGTGTTTGCAGGAATGGGAATAAAATATGACACATCTAGGTATTTTATAGATAGTTTTGAAAAAACAGGAGTTGCATCGCACGTCGTTATGTTCTTGTCTCTTGCAGATTCTCCTTCTGTGGAACGTATTATAACTCCTCGTTGTGCTTTAACGGCAGCTGAATACCTAGCCTACGAAAAAAATAAACATGTTTTAGTAATTCTCACTGATATGACAAACTATTGTGAAGCATTACGTGAAGTTTCTGCTATAAGAGGAGAAGTACCCGGTAGAAAAGGATATCCTGGCTATCTTTATTCAGATTTGGCAGAATTATATGAAAGAGCAGGGAAAATTAGTACATCACAAGGTTCTATTACACAACTCCCCATCCTTTCTATGCCAAATGACGACATAAGTCACCCCATCCCTGACCTAACAGGTTACATAACAGAAGGGCAAATTGTGCTTGATAGGGATATGGCTCAAAAAGATTCGTACCCACCAATTAATCCTCTACCAAGCCTTTCAAGACTTATGAAAGACGGCATTGGACAAGGGATGACCCGAGACGATCATAAAGATGTTTCAAGTCAACTTTTTGCTTCCTACTCTAAAGTGAAAAGCATAAGAAACATGGCAGCAATTGTTGGAGAAGAAGAAATATCTGACATAGACAAAAAATATTTAAGGTTTGGCTCTTTGTTTGAAAAATATTTTCTCACTCAAGGAGAAAATGAAAATAGAAGTATAGAAGAAACTCTTGATATAGGTTGGGCTGTTTTGTCTGTTTTGCCAAAACCTGAACTATATCGAATAAAACAAGAATTGATTGAAAAATACATGGAAAAAGCTAAAACAAATGTTTGTGAGGCATTGCAAAAAGAATTAGCTTTAAGCTAAGCACTTTGTTCTAATGTGTTTTTAAGGAGAAAATCATGCAAAACACAAATATTGCTCCTACAAAATCTAACTTATTAAACTTAAAAGAAAAGCTTAATATTGCAGAAGAAGGCTATGAGCTATTGGAACAAAAAAGAGAAATCCTTGTTATGTCTTTAATGCAAATGCTAGACAAAGTGAGGGCTCTTGAAAAAGAAATAAACAGTCAAATTGAAAAAGCTTATCCATCTCTTAGACGGATGTTTGTTGTTGTAGGTCAAAAACAAGCAGAACGCCTGGCTTCAACTATCTCGTATAATTTTAGTGCAAAGCCTGAAGAAAAAGTAATTGCAGGAATGAAGTTTAAAACGTTATCTGTTGACATGCCCAAAAAACGTCTTCCATATTCCTATTTTAATTCATTTGCATATTGTGACCAAGTTATTATTGATTTTTTCGAATTACTTACACTTTTAACAGAAATGGCTTCTGTGAGAACTGTTGTATGGAAGCTTGCTAAAGAAGTGAAAAAGAATCAAAGAAGAGTTAATTCGTTAGAAAAAGAAATTATTCCACGAACAAAACGTGAAAAAAACTATATTGAAAGTGTTTTAGAAGAAAGAGATAGAGAAAATATTTTCATACTAAAAGCTCTAAAAAACCATATAAAAAAGGATAAAATATGATAAGACCATTATTTCAAAATATATTAGTGCTAGTGCGTGGTGGAGAAGGTTGCGTAGAAGCTGCTCAGTATGCAACAGTTATGTCAAAATTATACCGCTCAAAGGTCCATGCTTTGTATGTTGTCGATACTGCGAGCATAAAGAAACTCATCTTGAATAAAATCTTTGTTGCAGAAGAAAGTAGAGAATATGAAAAAAACATGGAAGACACAGGTGGTCGATATTTGGAACATATAAGAGAAATAGGTGCTAATAAAGATGTAGAAATCAAAATAGAATTGCGGAAGGGTAGCGTTTCTGATGAAATTGTTTCTTACACAGAAGAACACAAAATTGATGCCGTTTTAGTTGGAGTGGAAAATTCTAGTGGCATATCAAATGAAGTCTTTGAAAGATCTTTTTATTCTATCTTATCGCACTTAAAATGTTCTGTAATTATAGTAAACGATAAACTCATCAAAAATATATACAAGATGGCATAGGAATGTAAGAAGTTGAGACAGGTGATGAGATATAGATGATTAGAAAAAAGTATTGCATATATCGAATCTGCTATGCTCACAAGAGTTGGTAGGCGGAATGTAGCTCTAGTAGTGATTCCAAATAATGATAGTTACTGTTGAGGATGATGATTCTTGGATACCTATGAATTTTTACCTATTTGACTAATATGACCTACTTTATTACTAACTAGAAGTTATGATGCTTGCAGTTGGTTATAAACCTTTTTTCGTATGTATCCTGAAAAGACTTATCAATGGTTTTGCAATGATTTTAATAGGTTGAAATACTTT
This sequence comes from uncultured Treponema sp., assembly GCA_905372205.1. GTDB lineage: Bacteria > Spirochaetota > Spirochaetia > Treponematales > Treponemataceae > Treponema_B. The sequence goes on along the minus strand of CAJPOH010000183.1, from coordinate 165 downwards.
CATTCTTTTTTCTAAAACAGCAACTCTGTCTTCAAGTTTTATAATAGATTTTGCAAGTGTATTCTGTATTGTGTTATATGTAAGTATTTCGCTAGCTACTTCAATAAATTCCTCAATATTAGTGTGGATTGCTATGTCTTTATATAGGTTTTCACAGTATTCATT
>CAJPOH010000182.1 GCA_905372205.1 uncultured Treponema sp. | reverse complement strand
ATGCGGACGCAATATAGCGGGGTTTGCACACCCAATGCTGTACAGAATGGGGTCAATACATTAGCTAATGTACGATTATAACATTTTCTAATGTACAATCATAACATTAGCTAATGTACTGTAAGATTTTTAGTTGAAGTGAAGCAAGAGAATTTGATGGAAACATCGTTTTCAATCTAGCACTTTTACTCATTTAAGACAATAGATTCGTTGCAAATATTGGGAGGCTTGTAGGATATGTGTAGTGATTCTGCATTATAAATATTAACGCGAAATCCCTGCATGCATTTCCTTAACTCATCATTAACCAAAATAGACATACACTAGGCAAATGCTTAATTGGAAAGCCTTTTAGGGATGGTTTATTATTTTTTCCCAAATGTACATACTTGAAAAAACCAACCTCTTTGGATAGTATACAGAGCTAACTTAGTCCTTATCATAGATAATGAAAAAAGATTAAGGACTAAGAATAAAGCTGATAGGCTTAAAAAATTAGGAGAGATGGTATGATTATCGGAGTTCCAAAAGAAATTATGCATGGTGAGGATCGTGTTTCCTCCACCCCAGAAACTTGTGCTAGCTTGATTAAAGATGGGCATAAACTGTTGGTTGAAAAAGGTGCTGGCTCTGGTTCTTATTTTAGTGATGAAGAGTATAAGGCTGTTGGAGCAGAACTCGTAGATGATGTGAAAAAAATCTATGATGAAGCTGAGCTTATCTTAAAGGTTAAAGAGCCACTGTATAATGAAGAAAAAAAGTGTCATGAAATTGATATGATGCACAAAGGGCAATATCTTATCACATTCATTCACCCAGCTGCTCCTGTAAATCACCAAATGGTAAAAGATATGGCAAAAAAAGGTGTTATCTCTTTAACACTTGATGGTGTGCCTCGTATTTCTAGAGCACAGAACATGGATGCTCTAACTTCTATGAGTACTTGTGCAGGATATAAAGGAATTTTGATTGCTGCAAACCTTTTACCAAAGTTTATTCCACAGATTTTCTGTGCTGTTGGAATGATTAAGCCCATGAATGTTTTGGTTGTTGGTACTGGTGTTGGAGGCTTACAAGCATTGGCAACTGCAAAAAGATTAGGTGCTGTAGTTCATGCTGCTGATATTCGCCCTGCTGCTAGAGAGCAAGCACAATCTTTGGGTGCAAAGATTGTAGATTTAGGTGTGCCAGAAAACGAGGCTATTGGTGAAGGTGGCTACGCTCTTCACTTAAAGCCTGAAACATTAGCAAAAGAAAGAGAACTTTTAGCTCCTCATGTTAAAGATATGGACATTATCTTCCTTTCTGCTTTAGTTCCCGGTAAATTAGCTCCTATCATCATAACAGAAGAAATGGTTAAGAGTATGAAGCCAGGCTCTGTAATAGTGGATATTTCCATTGACCAAGGTGGAAACTGTGCATTAACACCTCCAGGTGAAGTGGTTAAAAAGCATGGTGTGCATATTGTCGGTATTAAGAACATTCCTGGTCTTCTTCCTTCAAGCTCAACATGGATGTTTAGCCAAAACATCACAAATCTTGCAAAATATCTCATCAAAAACGGCAAGATTGAGCTAGACATGAATGATGACATTGTGAAAGGAATCCTCACAACTTACAATGGTGAGATTGTCCACAAAGGTGCAAAAGAGGCAATGGGTCTATGAGCTTAGAGCTAATTCTTGTAATTGTTTTTATAGTTACAACTGTGCTGGGATATTTTTTAATCAAGAATGTTCCAAGCCTTTTGCACACTCCATTAATGTCAGGAATGAATGCTCTTTCGGGAGTTACTGTGCTTGCCACTATGACAAGCACGGCTCTTGCCATAATTACAGGCAGTAAAGTTGCAGGATTTTTTGGCATTGTGTGTGCTATGTGCAATGTTGTTGCGGGCTTTGGGCTTACTAATAGAATGTTAAAGATGTTTAAACATTCAAAAGAAAAAGACCATACTCAAAAGGAGGTGTAATGTGAGTAATGCTGTATATTACGTTATATCTGCCATTTTGAGTTTAGGTGTGCTTTTAGGCATTAGTATGATGAGCCGTGTTAAAACAGCACGTCTTGGAAATGCTTTGAGTGCATTGTGCATGCTTTTGGCAATTTTAGTAGTGTTTTTCAAATATGGTATAGTTTCAAACACTATTGTGTGGCTAGGCTTGGGGGTAGGTTTTGTGGTTGGAGTTTATTTAACCATCAAGGTTGATATGATTTCTATGCCACAAACTGTAGCTCTCTTAAATGGACTCGGTGGAGCAGCTTCTGCTGTTGTAGGTCTTTTGACATTGATTAGTAAATCTGGTATTGGGGAAGGAAGATTTATTGGAGTAACATCTGCTATTGCAGTTGTTGTTGGTGCTGTTACCTTTTCAGGTAGTTTAATTGCTGCAGGAAAGTTACATAGAGTGCTTAAACAACAACCTGTAGTGCTACCATTGCATCAATTTTGGACAAGCTTGTGTTTAATCCTTTCATTAGCATTTATTGCATTTTTTGCCTTTGCACCTGCTCCGTCTATTGAAAAACACTTAGTTATAATTTCTGTTGCAGGCACCATCCTTAGCTTGATCTTTGGTGTAGTTTTTGCAATCCGTGTTGGTGGGGCAGATATGCCTATCACTATTTCACTTCTTAATTCCACTTCTGGTGTTGCAGCGGCTATTGCAGGTATGGCAACAAGGGATATTTTAACGGTCTCGGTTGGTGGCATTGTTGGGGCCTCTGGTTTACTCCTTACACAAATTATGTGCCGTGCAATGAATAGAAGCCTTTCAAATATCCTTTTTAGCAAGGGAGTGAAGGTTGCTTCTCCGGCTATTGCAAAAGCCGACTCCGTTGCACAACCTACTGAAAGTGAAGCAAAAGTTGAACGCAATGAAGACAATCTTACATCTTGGCTTAAAGAAGCAAAGAATGTAATCATTGTACCGGGCTATGGCATGGCAGTGTCTCAAGCACAGTCGAGAGTGAAAATGCTAGCTGACAAACTTGAAGGTATGGGCAAAAATGTACGATTTGCAATTCACCCAGTAGCAGGAAGAATGCCGGGACACATGAACGTGTTGCTTTGCGAAGTAGATATTCCTTACGAGAAGCTATACGAGATGGAAGCTATCAATGGAGACTTTGAAAAGACTGACCTTGTTATCATTATAGGGGCAAGCGATGTTGTTAATCCTGCAGCGAATACAGCAGAAGGAACTCCAATATATGGAATGCCAATACTTGAAGCTGGTAAGGGCAAGCATATTATCATTTGCAACTTTGACTTAAAGCCGGGCTATGCAGGTGTGCCAAACCCATTGTATGAAATGAAAGACAAAGTCCACCTCCTTTTAGGTGATGCTAAAGATAGCATTGACACCTTGCTTTCTAAATTACAAGCTGGTTCTTCAGTAGCTAAAGCTGAAGTAGCAAGTGGAAGTAATGAAGACAATGTTAGCTCTTGGGTGAAAGAAGCAAAGAACGTGATCATTGTACCGGGCTATGGAATGGCAGTGTCTCAAGCACAGTCAAGAGTGAAAATGCTAGCTGACAAGCTTGAAGGTATGGGAAAAGAAGTACGCTTTGCAATTCATCCAGTGGCAGGAAGAATGCCGGGACACATGAACGTGTTGCTTTGCGAAGTAGATATTCCTT
>CAJPOH010000181.1 GCA_905372205.1 uncultured Treponema sp. | reverse complement strand
ATCCTTATGAATAGAACTCCTTTTAACAATATTTATAATGCGAAATCCCTGTTTCTAACCCCCTACTTCCTAAATCACATAAAAAATAGTAGACTGTAACCTCACATCAATATTCTGGAGATAACAATGCAAACATATCGTTTTACTGTTAAAAACAAAGTGGATAGTGGAGAAGGGAAACTTTTTTCCAAAGCACACAAAAAAGGATTTAATGAAGTAGATTCTATCATTTCTTCGGATATTTATTTTGTTAAATGCAAAGAATTAAAAGAAAAAGATGTTTCATTATTAAAAGATGTGCTTTTTGCTGACACTGTGTTCCAATATTGCGAGCTAGGGAAACCCAATCTTGCTGAAAATGAGCATATAGTGGAAGTTTTAGTAAAAAAAGAAGTAAGCGATTCAACTGTTACAGAAACATTGAGAATTTGCAAAACTTTAGGCATTGAAATCGAAGATTTCAACACTGGGTATTCTTATGTTGTCAGGGGCAATATAAGGAAAAAAAGGCTAGATCTTCTTGCAAAAACATTGCTTTGTAATCCTATAAATGAATATTATTCGCTTAACTTTATTGAACCCAAATCTTCACTTCCTAACCTAGAAGGAAAAATATTTTATTTTGATGTTGCAAAGATGAGTGATGATGAGTTGGTTAATCTTTCTCACACTAGACGCTTATCCCTTAATTTAGAAGAAATGAAAGAGATACGCTCTTATTTTGCAAAAGAAAAAAGAGAATGCACCGATGTGGAGCTTGAAACTATTGCACAAAGTTGGAGTGAACATTGTGTGCATAAAACTTTTAAGGCAAATATAACGGTTGATAAAAATGCCAAAGAGGCTTCAAACTATCCTGAAAAAGTGAATGGCATCCTAAAAACTTATATAAAAAAAGCAACTGATGAGCTTGCAAAATCTTGGGTTATTTCTAGTTTTGTAGACAATGCAGGAATAATAGAATTGGATGATGAATATGAAGTATCTTTTAAGGTTGAAACACATAATCATCCTTCTAGTTTAGAGCCTTTCGGTGGGGCAAACACAGGTGTAGGTGGAGTGATTAGAGATATTATGGGCGTTTCTGCTCGTCCTATTGCAACAACTGATGTTTTGTGTTTTGCACCTAAAGATATAAGTGATTTGCCCGAAGGCACAATTCCACCTGAAGATATGATGGAAGGAGTTGTTGAAGGTGTAAAAGATTATGGTAACAAGATGGGAATTCCAACAGTCAACGGTGGTATTCATTTTCATCCTTTGTATGCAACAAATCCATTGGTTTATTGTGGTTGTGTGGGAATTTGCCCTAGAGGAAAACATAAACGAAATCAACAGATTGGAGATCATATCATTTCACTTGGCAAAAGAACGGGGCGAGATGGTATTGGAGGGGCAACTTTTTCCTCTATGCTTATGGGAGAAAAGTTAGAAAATCCACCCGTGCAGCAAGGAGAGCCAATAATAGAAAGAAAGGTTTCGGAAGTCCTTATTAAAGCAAGAGATGAGCATCTTTATTCTGCAATAACTGATTGTGGTGCTGGAGGTTATTCTTCTAGTGTTGGAGAGATGGCAGAAAAACTGGGAGCTATAGTTGAGCTTTCTAAGGTCAAGACTAAATATGAAGGTTTAGCTCCTTATGAAATGTGGATTTCAGAAACTCAAGAAAGAATGGTTATTGCAGTTCCGCCTAAAAACATAAAACGCTTACTTGAGATTTGCGAAGAATATGACGTTGAAGCTTCGGATCTTGGAGAATTTACAGGGAATAAAAGATTGCAAGTTAATTATAAGGGAAAATCTGTTATAGACGTAGCTTGTGAATTTTTACATTCGGGAGTTCCAACACTTGAACTTAAAGCTTCTTTTGAAAAAAAGAAAAATGAAAGGCATGAATACTGTGAACCATCAGAAGATGAAGCCTTTAAAGCAATTTGTTCTAATATAGAAACATCATTAAAGGAAGATGTTGTTCGTCTATATGACCACGAAGTACAAGGGGGAACAATTCTAAAACCCTATATGGGAAAAAGCGGACATGTTAGGCAAGATGCTGCAGTATTAAAACCTATGGAAGTAAAGTCTAATTATTGTATAGCTATTTCTAATTCTTTGAGTGAAAGACAGGCGATGATAGATCCATACAGGGCAGCTTTTTTAACAATTGATGAAGCTGTTAGAAAGCTAGTCGCGGTAGGTGTAGAACCTTCTCGAATTGCATTATTGGATAACTTTTGTTTAGGTAATTCAAAAGATGAAAAAGTTTTAGGCGATTTGCTTGAACTTTCAAGAGCTTGTTATGATGCTAGTAAGTTATTTGAAGCTCCTTTTATTTCAGGAAAAGATTCCTTTAATAATGAATACAAGACAAAAGATGGTTCTATAGCAATTCCGCCATCCCTTTTGATTTCTGCAATAGGTAGGATTGAAGATGAAAAAATTGTGGTTTCTAGCAATCTTAAAAAAGAAGGCTCTTCATTATATCTTGTTGGTAAGCCAAATTTTAGCTTTGGAGGAAGTTTGTTTGAACAGATTTTTGGATTTCAATGCTGTGAAAATAATGAGGTGGCAAAAGTTCCAAACGAAGCTCCAGAAATTTATAAAATGCTCTATGAATGTATTAAAAAAGGTCTAATTCTTTCGTCTTGCAGTGTTGGAAAAGGGGGCATTATGAAGACATTGCATAGTATGAATGATGGAAATTTAACTCATACCTTTGTTTCAAATCTTGAGAAATTATTAGGTGTTTCTTCTAAGTTCTTAAGTTTTTATGGACAGACCGCTAGTTGTTTTATTGTGGAAGTTGATAGCGAAAAGGTGGAGCTTTTTGAAAATGCTATGAAAGCTTGCTATAGACATTTGATTGCTAAGGTTGTAGCAGTTAACAAAAACTGAGGCTTGTTTTGTTAGATAAACATTTTATAGCACTTTATGCAAAAAATATTGAAGATGAGATAAATAAGTCTATAAAGCTGAGTATGGAAGGGGTTTGCAATAGTATTAGGGGCTTCGCTTATGAGGTGATAGCTAGGGAAGCTCCTGAATTAGATGAAGAATATAGACAAATGTTGCTCGATGAATGGATTCCTTCTATGAGTGGCTCGTCTAATAGTTGTGTGAAAAATAGACATGTGAATGGAATTCCGCCGTTTATGATGTTTGAGATGGTATGTCAGTTCGTTAAGTATGGAATTGGCAAAATGAGTAAAGAAGAAATTAGAACATTGGAAGAAGATATTGGAACTTCTTGGTGTAAAAGGTATTGGAATGTTTTTCCGATTCAAATTAAAAGGCTCGTTAAAGATTTTATCAAAAATGAAATTTCGTTTAAAACGTTTAATGAAAAACTTAAATCTTTGTTAGGATTGGACTAATTTTTGGTTTGTCCTAACAAGTAGTAATTCAAATTGATTTAAATTGAAAAATTACAATCTTACTAATGTAACTAGTATTAGAGAAACTCTTTGTTGTTCTATCATATTAGAGAACTAAAGCGAAATTTAATGCTTGCACATCTATATCTTTTTTGGTATGTTTAAAGACGGTAGGTTACATGTGACTATCATAAGAATGCTTTATCAAAATAATAAAACAAGATAGGTAATACTAGTTGAAAACCTAATAAAATAAGAGGTAAAAGATGCTTT
>CAJPOH010000180.1 GCA_905372205.1 uncultured Treponema sp. | reverse complement strand
CAATAGTTTTAAGGGAAAATATAGATGCCACCTCTTTAATTTCATCAAATGATTTTGTTTTACTATGGAGTAATAATGAAAAAAAACCTATCTATAAATATTCTATAAATGAAAAAAACATGAGTGTTTTATATAAAGCTCGCTCTCCTATTCTTTCTTGTTCGATATTAAATGGAAAACTCACTGTGGTAGAAGCTTCGGGATTTATTTCACTTGTAGATATTGAAAGTGGAAAATCTATTTTTTCTACTTCGATAACAGGAACTCAAAATGCTGTGCAAAGAGGTGAACTCCATATGATTATTGCTAAAAACTCGCTAGATAGTAGTAAAGCTCCTCTTTTTGAGCTTAACATGGCAACAAAAGAGACAACACCTATAAGGCTTGAAGGAGAATTAGCTTTTTCTTTGACACCTAATGAAGAACTTAATAATACTTTTTTTTGTTTTCTTTTGACCTCTAATGAAAATATCAGCACTAACTTGATTAAATTTGTGGTAGATGAAAACAGGGCATTAAGTGGTAAGTTCGAGAACTTACTTTCATATAATGACGAAGATTTTGCTTCTTTTGTTTTAAGTTATAAAAATGCACTTATTACCAATCTAGGAAAAGAAAATCTTATATATTTTAATTTATTTTCCAAAGAAAGTTTTAAGATGGAAAGAGATTATGCCTTACCTAAAACTGCAAGTCTTTTCAAAGATTATATAGTTAGTATGAATACTGATGGTTCTCTTACTTGGTATGACAAAAATACACTTAAAGTTATAAGCTACACTAGATAAGGGGCTAAAGTGTCAATTATAGAATGAGGTTTTTGTTATGGTCCGGATAAAAAAAATATGGATTTTGATTACAATTTTGATTGCAATAAATGCAAGTGTTTTTGCTCAAGAAGCTGACGATATGCCTGAAAAGGAATCAATCACCTTTCCTTATGGTTTTTATTTTGGACCTAAGTTTGTAATGAACCAAGTGGATGATGAAGGTTTGTATACACCTTTTGAAGTAAGTTTTGCACTTGGTTTTGAATATGAATATAGAATTGCAAAGTATTTTGAAATTGAGCCTTCATTTGAACTTTCTTTTTTGCATCACTTGTGGACAGGCAAAATGGTATCTCTCTCAGAAATAGAAAATAGAACAGCTTTTACTTTTGCTTTTACTGTAGAGCTTCCGTTTATGCTTGCCTTTGACATTCAAAAATGGAAATTATCTTTTGGTACTAGCTTAGGTCTTCTTGTTAGGTTTAGTGCTTTAGATCTAGGTATAAAAGGTGGGGACGTTGGAAGAACAGGGCTTACTGCAAAAGAAGAAGTTTCAAAGATTAATGCATACTTCTGGCAAGAAGGCAGATGGATCTATCCTGCACTAAGAACAAAGGTTGAGTATACTTTCGAAAGTGGCTGGAAGGCAGGACTTTTGTTTAGTGTCTACCTTCCCATCTCAAATGTTTGGGCTTCTCCTAAAGCTGAAACAATGTCTGGGAAAATCCCATTCTTGCATGATAGCATATTCAATCTAGTTGTGATTATGCATCCTGGGAAAAGGAAGTGATTTTTTCTTCAAGATATGTAATAAACTCTTGGAAAGGCATGACTTTTTGTTCTCCTCCACGAATTCTTACAGATACAGTTTGTTCTCCTTCTTCTTTTTCACCAACGATCAAAAGATATGGAACTTTTAAGCTTTGATGTTTTCTAATTTTAGCATTCATTCTTTCAGTTGAATCATCAGCCTCCACCTTAAAGCCTTTTTTCTCTAGTTCTTTTTTTACCTTTAAGGCGTAAGTATTGAATGTTGGAGCTACAGGTATTATGACAGCTTGAATAGGAGAAAGCCATGGAGGCAGAAAACCTGCACAGTTTTCTATTAAAATACCAATGAATCTTTCCAAAGAGCCTAAAGCTGCTCGGTGCAACATTACAGGGTGTTTTTTTGTGTTATCTTCTGCAGTATACTCTGCATTAAGGCGTTCCTTTGATGGCAATTGATAATCAACTTGAATAGTGCCACATTGCCACTCTCTTCCTAGTGCATCAATCAAGGTGAATTCTAATTTAGGTCCATAAAAAGCACCTTCACCTTCTGCAATAGTGTAGTCAAGCATTGCAACTTTGCACGCCTGCTTTAGAGCTTCTTCTGCCCTATCCCAAGTTTCATCATCACCAATTCTCACCTCTGGTCTAGTTGAAAACTTAACCTTTATATCTTCAGGATTAAAGCCAAAATCTTTATACATGTGTTTTAGAAGTTTGCAAAATTTTGCAACTTCGTCAGATATTTGTTCATCTCGGCAAAAAATATGTGCATCATCTTGCACAAACCCTCTAACACGCATAATTCCATGAAGAGAACCTGATGGCTCATTTCTAGTGCAAGAACCAAACTCAGCCAAACGTAGTGGTAAATCTCTATAGCTTTTAAGTCCTTTCTTAAATATTTCAACATGACCCGGACAATTCATAGGTTTTAATGCAAAGGTGCGTTTTTCACTTTCTGTTATAAACATGTTTTCTTGATACTTAGCCCAATGCCCAGATCTTTCCCAAAGAGTGCGAGGCATAACAAAAGGTGTGTTCACTTCAAGATATCCATCTTCCTTTAAGCGTTTGCGTACATAGTTTTGTACAGTGAGATAAATATCCCAACCTTTAGGATGCCAAAACACTTGTCCTGGATCTTCTTCATCCAAATGAAAGAAATCAAGAGCTACACCTAGCTTTCTGTGATCTCTTTTTTCTGCTTCCTCTAAAATACGTAAGTATTCTTTTAAGTCATTTGGATTTTCCCAAGCTGTGCCATAAATGCGTGTTAGCATAGGACGCTTTTCATCACCTCGCCAATATGCACCTGCAATTTTCATAAGCTTAAAAGACTGAGGGTTAATTTCTTTCATTGAATCAACGTGTGGTCCTCTACACAAATCCACAAATTTTCCTGATGTGTAAGTGCTTATCTGTGCATCAGCTGGTAGTCCATTAATGAGCTCTATTTTGAAAGGTTGATCCTTAAAAAGCTCCAACGCTTCTTCTCTACTAATGACTGATTTAACAAAAGGGGAATTGCTTGCTAATATACGTCTCATTTCTTTTTCAATTTTTGGTAGATCTTCATCTTTAATTGGACGTGGTAGTTCAAAATCATAATAAAAACCTGTGTCAATGGCAGGTCCTATAGCAACATGAGTGCCTTCAAAAAGATTTTTGACAGCCTCTGCCATGACATGTGCAGTGCTATGCCTAATAAGTGGTAACTTTTCTGATTTTTTGTTTAATACTGACATAGAAACCTCCAAAGAACAGGAGATTAAGTCTATTCCAAAAGACAATAAATATCAATGCAAATTTTAACTGTTTAAGAGAAATTGATAGAACATTTTGATAGCTTATGAACCTCAGGGATTCCGCATTGTAAGTATTGTTAAAGGGAGTGCTATCTAAAAGGAAAATAAAATATTGAAGTAAAAGAAGTTTTTGACCATCCATGCAAAACACGCATGTATTGCGATGTAGTACAGCATAGGATGCGAGCTCGTTCCTGTACAGAACATGGACGCAATATAGTGGGGGTTGCACCTCGTTGCTGTACAGCACACGACCTCAATATAGCGGGGTTTGCACACCCAATGCTGTACAGAATGGGGTCAGTACATTAG
>CAJPOH010000179.1 GCA_905372205.1 uncultured Treponema sp. | reverse complement strand
ATACGCATGTGAGGGTATTTTATCATAAGGAACTTGAAAATGTTTTCAAAAGTTAAGAAAGAGACGTTTTTTATTTTACTGTTTTTCTCGCTGTGTTTTTTTTCTTTGTTTAGCCAAGAAACTGCGAGTATAGATGGAATAGAAAGTGAGGTATATTTAGCTCTTGTTGGTGATATTATAAGGAGCTCTGAGCCAAAAATTGTTGATAAATATATTGTGTTTACAGCTAATAATACTTCTCGTCATGTTGCAGTTGCTTTTGAGCATGAAAAATATGCCATTCTTCATTCATTCAGACGGCTTGTTCCTGATAAAGAAGCTGGTAGTGTTTTGTTAGAACCTGTGCTTTTTTATATTATGGAAATCCCCGAAAAAATGACTAAGCTTAGATATAGACTCAATTTTGATGGGCTCTGGACGCAAGATCCATTAAATCAAAATGAAGAGTTTGATTTTGATAATAGAATGACTGTTTCTGTCGTTACTTTTCCTCCTCGTAGAGATATAAGAACACGTATAATTGATGATAGACACGTTAATTTTGTTTATGTGGGGAACCCTCATCTCAGAATAAGTGTTGCAGGTTCTTTTAATGATTGGGATCCCTTTATGTATTTTTTGGAAGAAACATCTGATGGAATATATGAACTCACTCTTCCACTACCAAGAGGCACTCATACTTATTCTTATTTCTTGGGAACTGAAATGAAAGTGGACGTTACAAATCATGAAAGAGCCTATGGTTCTGACGGTAAGGTAGTTTCTGTTTTGACTTTGTAGTGAAACTTCATTATCATTTTCTTAAAGAAATCAGTTATTCTCTTTTGGGAAGGTCTTTATGCGTTGTTTAAGATATCTTTCAGTTTTTATCTTTGTTTTTCTTTTGCTTTCTTGTTCTGAGTCTCTAGGTTATGGGGTTGTTATTTGGAAAGGAGAAGGGATAGAAGTTGGAGATGTGGTCAAAGTGTATGCAAAATCTGATGCTAGCAAGACTTACATTGTTTCAAGCTTGAATGAAGATAACAAAAAAGAAGTGCCAATGTGGAAAGTGTTCTTGTGTGAGGGTAAAAAAGAGATAGAAAAACTACAAAATAAACTTGAAACTTTGCAATTTATGTATGCAGCCAGTATGTTTGATGGACTCCCTGTAAGAGAACGTCCAGATAACCTATCAAAACTACTTTATAAACTTAAAGAAAATCAAGTTGTCAAATTACTTTGGGAAGGAGATGGAATCCCTGTTATGAGGGGAGAAGAAAGGGTTGAAGGTTCTTGGTATGAAGTGATGACAAATGAAGGTATTCAAGGTTGGTGTTTTTCTCACTATTTAGATATTTATGATGGAAGGGAAGGACGCAAAGAAGGTGCAAAAAACGTGGTTGGAATTATGGTCGAAAAGAAAGAAGAGGACAGTGAAGAAGATCCTGCATTGGCTAAAATGTTAGATTCAACATGGATGCCTGAATACTATAGAACAATGTTAGTTCGCAAAACTGTAGATTTAGATAAAATTTCTAGCTCTTATGGTTTTTTTCCTGGCACCGACACAAATATTGCAAGGATTAACTTACCAACAATACAAAGAACTTTTCCATATTCAGAGATAAAAAAAGAAAGAGATAAATATAGATTTTCTGGCTCTCCACTTTCAGTGTATATAAGAAATGTAGATATTATCACAGTTGAATTTACAGATGAAGATGGAACGCGTCTTTATGAAAACTTTGTAACGCTTAATGCAAGTTGTGAAACCATCATAGAAAATGAAAAAGTACGAAGAAATGAGGAAATTAATAAACTGATTGCTAGCTATAAATCACAAAATTACGGGAATTTAGAACTAGGAGAAGAAGGTGTTTTTTATTGGACAAATTACGATGCTCTTATTCCTTTTATAATTCCTAGTAATGCTGAGAATGCAGGAAAGGTTAGTATTAAATATTTTATTTCAAGAGAAATAAAGAAAGAAACTTCTTATCAAGGCGTACTCTCTTTTCAATTTTATACTATTGATGATAGTATAAATTTCATGTATGGAATAAGAGATGGGTCTTTAATTTTAGAGGCAGTTTCAGAAAATGATATTGAAGATGGGATAGTAGTTAGACATGAAAATTCTGTGATATTATATTTTGAAACTGCCTCAGAATAACAATTAGGAGGGTAAGTATGGAATGGTTAAGTAAAAAAGATTCTTTTCTACTTAAAGATGTGAGAAAATTACAAGGGAACTTTTTACCTTTGATATTGAAATTAGCAAACGATACAAAAAAAGGGGAAGGTTTTTGTATAGTTCAATCTTTTGAACCTCTTCCACTATATTCAACTCTTTCAGCGTTGGGTTATGAACACCACACTGAAAAAATTTCTGATACTGAGTGGAAAGCTTATTTTTATAGAAAAGAGATAGTAGACTCCTTTCAAGTAAATGGTATGGATATGCCATTAAAACCTACAGCAATGCTCAATTTTAATAAAATTGAACCAAAACTTGCAAATATAGTTGTTAACTTTTGGCATTTGATATGGCAAGATGAGAATGCTGTTTTGGATATGAAGACAAGGCTTCTCCTATCTTTAGCAAATGGTGTTGGAGCTGGAAGAATGAGACAAGCAACGAGAGAGTTCATTAAGGCTTATTCTGTTGGTGTAAGTGTAAAAGAATTTGATGAAGTTTTTTCGATGTTTGTGTGGAATCAAGGGGCAGGATATTTTGCTTCTGAAATTGGACCTTCAACATTATTTGCAGCATACTCTTATGTAAAAACTGAAGAAGAAAAAGGTACTGCAAAAGAGAGTATTCTTAAAGCTTTGATTGAGAAATTTGGAGAGAAAAATCCAGAAGTTGGTACTATATTTAAAAGTAATCACTGATATTATGTAACTGTTATTTGGTTGCAAAGTTTTTATAAAAGTATGATATTAGAGATTTGTGTTAAAATTGAAGCTGTTAATTGACACACTCTAGTAACTAATATATGATATTTAAGTGATTTCCCCTTAGGGTTGACGCTTTTAGGGGGATCTATAACATCTTTTAAGGAGTTGATTATGAGAAAGGTTATCGGATTGCTATTGTTTGCAGTATTGCCTACTTTAATGTTTTCTGAAGTTGTATTTATGCCACGTATTGGTCTCGATGTTTATAAAGGAATAAAAAGCGAAGCATTAGATAATATGATGGTGAAGTGGGTTAATAAGGCATTGCAAAATGGGAAAGATTCAGATGAGTCTGTAACAGAGTTTAAGAAAGAAGATTTACCACATTCAAAGCCTTTAATCACAATGATGACTTTTGGTTTTGATATGCAATTTATAGCTCATGATAATGGCTTTACATTCTTTTGGAACAATGAGTTTGCTTATGCTGCAGGTTTTCAAGCTTATCAAAAGTTTAATTTTTTGAAAAAGCTTACGTTAATTAACCCGGGAGCAGACGATAAAGTTATTAATGAAGACGTAAATACTTATGAAAAACAAAAGGTTATGATGATTTCGTCAGAGTTTTTGTTTGGTGGAACATTTAGAAGAGAGAATGCACTTAATATTAATTTTGGACTAGGTTTTAAGACTTCTATGACTCCTCAAACAATCAAGCTAATTACAAGTTTGTTTAGCAATGATTTTCCAGAAAAAGATACTGTTGTAGCAGTCCTTCCAGCCATCGGTGGAACATTTGGT
>CAJPOH010000178.1 GCA_905372205.1 uncultured Treponema sp. | reverse complement strand
GAATTTATATGATAGTATTGATCAATTTGCTATTCATAATTAATCAGTATTTCATAAATATGGAGACACAATGCAATATAACAAAAAAATTGTTAAATTAGTTCTAGCTTTTTCTTTTTTGATTTTTTCTTGCGTTTCTACACCTAAGGTGCAAGAAACAGAAATTATTGAAGATGTTATTCCCACACAAAAAAAGATGAGCAAACAAGATTTTGGTTTACTCTTACAGTCTTTTTTAGTTAAGGGAGACTATGAGGGAGCTTTGTCATTGTTTACTAAAAGAGAAGATGTGGATGAAAAAGTTTTAGATGATGTTTCTACAAAGATATTGCACCTTTCTATACTCATTTCTGCAAACAAGATGACAGAAGCTAGTTCGCTTGTTAAACAATTGGAAGAAGAATATCCTGATAATGTAGAAATTCTTTATTGCAGAGCAATGATTGCACAAAGTAAAAATGATGAAAAAACAAAATCAGAATACCTAAAAAAAATACTTATCAAATTTCCGCATGATAGTTGGGCATTAACGGAACAAGGGTTGGATTTGTATACTAAGAAGAACTATAAGGGTGCAAAGATGAAATTTCTAGCTGCTCTTAAAAATTCACCAAGAAATGTTGAAGCCCTTTTAGGACTTGCTAGGGTGAACTACATGCAAAATAGGCTCAAAGATGCAGAAGCTAACTTGAATATGGCACTAGAAGTTCAGAAAGATAACAGTATTGCCTTGGCAGAGCTTGCAAGAATCAAGTCAGAAACAAATAGAATATTACAAGCTGTTGAAGACATGAAGAAGGCTACAGAACTTGATAAGGATATTCCAAGTCATTGGCTTGATTTAGGTATTTATAGCATGCAAATTGGAAAAAAAGCTGAAGCAAAAGAAGCTTTTTCACGTGTAATTCAGCTAGATCCATCCTCTTATATGGCATACATATATAGGGCAGGAATAAATGATGAGCTAGGTTTTTCAAAAGAAGCATTAGATGATTATAACAAGATTATTTCGTTATATCCTGCATATTACTTTGCTTTTGAAGGAGCCGGTGTTCTCTATATGCAAAATAAAGAATGGGATAGAGCTGCCTCTTCTTTTAAGAATGTTCTAAAGAGGGCTGCAAATCGTTATCATTATGCAATTCTGTCTTCATTTTGCTTATATAAGGCCGGCAAAGAAAAGGAAGGAAAGGAACTTATGAGAGAATACTTAAAGATAATGGATAGGACAAAGGAAGAGACAGAATACTTTTTGGCACGATTATTTTTTGAAAATAGTGGTGATAATGATGTTAACAATAGAATAGCAAAAGTAAAAGAAAAAACTCCTTATTATCGGATGATGTTTTATCTAGGTGCATATTATGAGCTTATGGGTAAAAAACTACTTGCAGAAAAATGTTATCTTGAAGTTTTGAGTGCAAAGGTGCCTGCATTCATTGAATATAGGTTGACAAAAATGGGCTTGGATAGGCTAAAGTCTTAAAAATCTATTTAAGTTGTTTGCATTAAAAGCTACATTAGTCTATACTGAGAATTAACTTTGAGGAATGTTGTTATGGAAGAAAATACAGAAAATAAAGCTATTAAAAAACTAAAGTTTGGGGATAGAGAAATCATATTACTTGGTACTGCCCATGTATCAAAGCAAAGTATTGAAGATGTAAAAGAAGCTATTCAAAATGAAATGCCTGATGTTGTATGTGTGGAGCTAGATCAAGCTCGTTATGATACCCTGACAAACCCTACGAAATGGAAAGAGATTGATATTATAAAACTATTAAGAGAAGGGAAAGGATTTTTGCTTTTGGCTAACCTAGCACTACAGGCTTTTCAAAAAAAATTAGGGCTTGAAATGGGAGTAAAACCCGGAGATGAGATGAAATCTGCAATTGAAATGTCTAAGGATTTAAACATAAAAACAGCTTTAGTTGATAGACCTGTGCAAGTAACATTGAAAAGAGCGTGGGCTAAGAGTTCTTTTACAAATAAATCAAAATTAATTGCTATAATGCTATCAAGTGTTTTTACACGCGAAAAACTATCTCCTGAAGAAATAGAAAAACTAAAAATGGAAAGTGCCATGGATGGCGTTATGTCTGATGTTTCAGATGAGTTGCCAAGTGTAAAAGAAGTTCTTATTGACGAGAGAGATCAATATCTTGCTTCGAAAATATGGAAGGCAGAAGGCAAAAAGCTCATAGCAGTTTTGGGAGCTGGGCATTTACCTGGTGTTGAAAGATTTTTAAAGCAATTTAATGATGATGCCTCCTCCTACCCATCTCTTGAGAAGCTTGAAGAGATACCTCCAAAAAGTAAGGTAAGAATGGCTCTTTCTTTCACTATTCCTGCAATAATAGTAATGTTGATTGTTTTAGGATTTTTCAAAGGTGGCATTTCTACAACAAAATCACAACTTATTTCATACGTTTTTTGGAATGGAGGTCTTTCTGCAATTGGTTCGATTTTTGCATTAGCAAACCCAATTACAGTTTTAGCCTCATTTTTAATTGCTCCAATAACATCAATTAACCCTTTTATTGGGGTGGGTTTTTTTACAGGTGTATTACAAGCATGGATAAAAAAACCTCAAGTTAAGGATATGGAGAGTTTATCGGATGATATTTGTTCATTCAAAGGATGGTATAAAAATAGGGTTACTCATGCATTATTAGTGTTTTTGTTGTCAAGCGTAGGAAGTTCAATAGGAACATTTATTACAGTGCCTGCACTTATTGTAAATATATTCAAGTAGGAATGGATATGAATAGGGTATTTAAGATTTGTTTTAGTCTTATAGGGCTTGCTTTTTCCTTAGAAGGAGAATTGGAATGGGAAGAGAATGAGACAATAGAAGAGGCAGAATCTAAAGAGGATGCTTCAATGGGGGAATTAGGAGATGATATTGAGGAGTTGATAAAGACTCTTGAAGAAACTACTGGAAAGTCATCTGGTAGTATAGGAGAAAAGTCTAGCGTTATAGATTTTTCACTTTTGCCACATAAGTTTTTAGGTGGTATTAATGATATTGTTCTTGAACACAATAGGGGAGATTCTTTTTATATTGCGGGTGAAGATGGATTTGTTACAAGATGTTCCTATCCTTCGTTTGCAACTGAGACATGGCAGCTTTCTCATTTGGCAATAAAAAAAATTGCATCGCATCCTGATGGTAGGACAATAGCACTATATGAAAGTGATGGAAAGGGAATTCATAAAATATCTGTTTGGAAATGGAAAGAAAAGAAGAGGGTTTTTATTTTAAGACCTAATTATTTTGTAACTTCTATTTCTTGGTCTGCAAATGGTAGCTATCTTTTTGTGGGAAACACAGAGAAAGGTATAGATGTTTTTGATAAAAGTGGTAAAATAGTCGATATATATTCCACACCACCAGGCATTGTTTTACTTTCAACTACAGGCAAGAGAGAAAAAAGTATTGTAACTTATGGGAAAGGCGGAAAACTCACCTACACTAGTCTTGCTACTAGAAAAAAACTAGCAGAATATCAAACTTATGCAGACTTGGAAAATCCTAGAATGATTAAGAACTTTACACGAATGATAGGATTTAAGGCTGACAAAATATACGTTATCAATGCAACCACGGGAGAAATGATAGAAGAATATAAAACAGGGAATGCCATTTTTATAACAGAAGCAGACTATGATAGTCCTGCTT
>CAJPOH010000177.1 GCA_905372205.1 uncultured Treponema sp. | reverse complement strand
TAATTAAAATATCATACTTTATATTTTAAGGAGTTTTGTATGAGTGATTTGATTGCACCTAAAACATTAAAGGGATTTAGGGATTTTCTCCCTTCGGCTGAAATTTCAAGAGCAATGTTAATAGATACTTTTATAAATATTTTTAAAGATTCTGGTTTTGTTCCAATAGATACACCTTGTCTTGAATATTCTCAGATACTCCTTAGAAAAAGCAATGGTGAAACAGAGAAACAAGTTTTTAGGTTTAATGATGCAGGCGGAAGAGATGTGAGTTTGCGTTTTGATTTAACTGTGCCTTTTGCACGTTTTATTGCAGAACATTATCAAGAACTCTATTTTCCTTTTAAGCGTTATCACATTGCAAAAGTATGGAGAGGTGAAAAGCCTCAAGGGGGGAGATTTAGAGAGTTTGTTCAATGTGATTTTGACATTGTTGGCTCTGCATCTTTCTGTACAGATTTTGAAATTTTGCAACTTATACACAATTGTTTTGAAAGTATTAAATGTCCTGTAAAAATACATATCTCACATAGAGGTGTTTTTAATGAGTTTTTAGCTTCTCTTTCTATGAAAGAAAATGCTGAAGAAATTTTGCGTATTGTGGATAAAATTAAAAAAATTGGAAAAGATGAAGTTGAAAAAGAATTAGCTTCCATTACTAATGAAGATGTGGCAAAAAAAATATTAGAGTTTATATTATGTAATGAGGATGAGGTTTCTTTTAATGAAGTTCTTTCTCGTCTTAATGATTTAGTCCCTTCAGCAAAAGAACATTTAAACTTTATGAAAAAAATATATACACTTCTTGAAAGCATTGGAATTGAAAAATCCTTTATTATTGATCCTTCTATTACACGTGGGCTTGATTATTATACAGGTCTTGTGTATGAAACTTTCTTGCAAGATATGGAAGATATTGGTTCTGTATGTTCTGGTGGACGATATGACAATTTAACAGGCTTTTATATGAAAGAAAAAGTTTCAGGAGTCGGAGCTTCTATTGGCATTGATCGTTTATTAACAGCTCTTTCAATGCTAAATAAGGAAAAACTTGTTTATTCTTTCACTCAGGCTATTATTTTTGCAAATGAAAGTATAGACTACTCAATGGCGTACACGATTATTTCTTATTTCAGGCAAAGAAACATTATAGTAGAAGTTTTTCCTGATCAAAAGAAAATGACAAAACAGTATGAATTAGCAGAGAAAAAGGGCATCTGTTGGGGAATTTATCTTGAAAATACACTTAAACCAAACATCGAAGAAACAGAAATAAAGCTTAAAAACCTTGTTACAAGGGAAGAGTGTAGCATGAACTTAAAAGATGCTAGTCTCAAAATGCTGAAAACACAACAGTAAGAGATTAGAAAGAGAAAAATAAAGATATCATTAATTTTAATAAAGATTGGAATCTATGAAAGACCTTTATTATTGACGCGAAAAGCATAAGATTGTAGCAAATGACATCTTATGCTTCATATTAAAAACTAGCTCTTTTCAGCATTTTCTTCTGCATATTTTCTAAATTCTTCTAATGACCGACCTTCACCAAAAAGAGGAAACAGTGCATCTACTAAATCTTCCAATGTTTCGAATTTAGCTCCCTTCAATTTATACGCCATTTTATCTCACCTCACAATAGAGATATCTAAAAACACTGAGTCCTTAGAACATCCAACAAATTCCTTCGTAGTCTAACATTTTTTTTATTTTATGAAAAGTCCTATAATCCCAGCTTTTCCCATTCTTTTGTAGCAATTGCTAGCTCTTCTTCCAAAATAGCTATCTCACCTTTAATCATTTTAGTAGCTTCTCCATCTTTATAAACTTCTGGAGTTCCTAATAGTTCTTCTTTTATTTTTATATTTTTTTCGATTTGCTCCATCTTATCAATTAGAATGGCTTCCTCTTTTTTTTTCTTTGCGTTTTCAGAACGCTTCTTTTTTTGTTCTTCATAAGAAATAGAAGTCTTATCATTAGAAAGCTTTTCATTTTGAATAGGAAAAAATGAAGCATTAGTCCCTTTTTCTTCTTTTTCGATCTGATATAAATAATAGTCATAAGTGCCAGGGAAAAATCTAATTCTTGAAGGAGAAGTGCTAGAAGGATTTAAGTTATTATCTTCATGACGCAATTCAATTATCCCTGTTGCTAAGTTCTGTATAAAATATTTATCATGAGAAACAAACAAAACTGTTCCCGAAAACTTTTGCAAAGCTTCAAGCAATACATCCTTTGAATGAATATCTAAATGATTTGTAGGTTCATCCAAAATAAGCAAGTTTAGAGGTTTTAACAAAAGAGAAAGCAAAGCCAGACGAGATTTCTCTCCTCCTGAAAGTACTGAAATGCTTTTATAAACATCATCACCTCTAAACAAAAAAGCTGCCAACATAGATTTAACACGAGGAATAAGTTCTAAAGGAGTCTTTTTTTCTATGTATTCTAAAACTGTCTCCTCTCCTTTCACTTCTTCGGATGCATCTTGTGAAAAATAGCCTATAGCAACACCTTCTCCAAGCCTTGCTTCACCTAAAAAGTCGGAATCCTTTTGTGCTAAAACTCTAAGCAAAGTGCTTTTCCCAGCTCCATTTCGACCTACAATGCAAATCTTACTCCCTCTTTCTATTATTGTGTTAAAATCTTTGATAACACAGCGTGTTCCATAGCTCTTTGTAATATCTTTTGCATTAATAACAATCTTACCTGAATGTGGAGGAGATGGAAAAGAAAAGTGCATAGTCTTTAGATGCTCAGGTAGTTCTATTATTTCTAACTTTTCGAGTCTTTTAATTCTATCTTGAACTAAAGCAGCTTTACTGGCATTACTACGAAATCGCCTTATAAACTCTTCATTTTTTGCAATTTCTTCTTGTTGCTCTTTCCATTTTTTCACTAGATATTGAACTTCTTCGGCTCTTTGTTTTTCATATTCTGTATATGTCCCATGATATTTTTTTAATTTTCCTGATAAGATTTCATACGTATCTTTAACAACACTATCCAGAAAATGCCTATCGTGGCTCACTAAAAGAAATCCACCCTTAAAGCGAATTAAGTAGTCTTGTAAATATGATCTAGCCTCTATGTCAAGATAGTTTGTAGGTTCATCTAATATTAAGATATCTGAGTTAGAAAGAAGTACTTTTGCAAGGGCAATACGCATTTGCCAACCACCGGAGAATTCACTTGTTTTTCTATTAAAATCAGTTTTTTCAAAGCCCAAACCTTGTAAAACTTCTCCAATTAAAGCTTCTCGCATATGCCAAGGAGACTCATCAAGTTTTGCTTGCAATTCATATTGTTTATGAGAAAGTAAGTATAGCTTTTCTTCGTCTTTTTCTACTTTCATTTCTTCCAAGATTTTTTCAATTTCTTCTATTAGGCTAAAGCCATATAAAAAGGCCTGTTCCACTTCCTCATAGACAGTGTTTTCTGAGAAAACAATTCCTGATTGTGGAAGATATGCTAGTGTAGTACCTTTTTCTTTCGAAATCTCTCCCGAATCATAAGCCATTTCTCCTGCAATCACTTTCATCAAGGTAGATTTTCCTGAACCATTAGCTCCTGCAAGAGCTGCTTTTGTTCCTTGAGTCAAAATTAAAGTAACATCATCTAAAATATCTCTATCTCCAAAAGCTAATGACACTTTTGAAAGTTGCACAAATGGCATAAGGACTCCTAATTTTTTTTTTGATATTAATA
>CAJPOH010000176.1 GCA_905372205.1 uncultured Treponema sp. | reverse complement strand
TTCTTTTATTTCTACCACATAACCTTTATCTCTCATTGAGGTAGCTTTTGTTACAGCATATTCTTTATTTTTGAAAAATCCAATTTGATATGCTATGGGAATACTTATCTTTGTTGTGGAAGAATCAAGAGATGGAAGTGAAATCTCTTCATCATAGTATGTTTTATTACTTGGAAGTAGATACCAGAAGGTTGTAGGTAAGATTATTACGTCGCCTTTTATCAGCATAGCTTCTATGCTCTTTGGGTATTGCATTAAAATGGTGTTTTCTGCTTCTTTATCGTTTGAGATGAACCAGATGGTAAAAAGTATTGAGGCTTTGAAAGAAATAAAATTCTTGTCATTTAAGTACGATTTCAAAATGTGTATTATAGCATCGAAATCTACGCTTGGATTGCTTAAGCTTTCTTTTAAGTGTAGATATTGTAAGTATAAATCTGCCTCGCTATCATAAATTGATGATTTTGAAGTTCGAAGGGATGATAGTTTTCCGTATGTTGCGTAGGCTCTATTAGTATTTCCTGAAAGAATAAAGCATTTTAATGCTTTTAGTAAATATTTTTTGCTACTATCCTTGTTAGAAGTTTCAAGATCATAACATTTAAGATAGTGTTCTCCTGCATTTTCAAATAACTTATTTCTTATGGCGTACTCTGCAAGAAATTTATTCACTTCTTTTTGATCTTTTGATGTACTTATGTTTTTTAATTTGGTTAGCAAATATTTATAAACAGCAATACCATCAAGATTTTTGGGAGATGCATCCAACGCCCTCTGTATTTCAAGCGAAACATCTGCAAATAGTGAAAAGGTAGAGAATAATAAAAAAAAAACTTTTCTATTTAAGTTCTTCAGGAATAGATGCATCCTTATTCTTTTTTTTAAATAAATTAGCAAAGAAACCACCTTTCTTTTCATTTGTTAAGTCTATTGTTGTAATATCTTGCATTACAGGATTTGTAGCCTGTGGTTTATTTTTTCTTTTTATGAAAAAAGGCAAAGACAATATGCTACCAGCTATAAAAGAAAAAACTGCTGCTGTATACACGGGAATATCCTTAAACTCATAAAAGAAAAAAGAAATTGTACAGGTATTTTTCAGATTAAACATAGAAAAAAGACCAAATATTAAAACGACAAAAAGAAAGTAAATTAATGTCCACGACATAAGCTCCTCACTTTAACTAAGAAGGTTCATTATAGCATTATATAAAAATTATGTAAGGGTTGTCATGATGTGTGATTTTTGGGCTTTTGTTTTATATTGACATAAGGCTTTTATTATTGATAGACTAGGGAAGGTCGTTTTTTTCATAAACAACCGCTACTACAGGGGGTGTAGCTCAATTGGTAGAGCGCTTGCATGGCATGCAAGAGGTCAGGGGTTCGATTCCCCTCATCTCCATAAAACTATTTGGCACTTTTTTAATTTTAGTTTATTGGAGTTTACAGTGAGCGATCCAAATGTTGAAATAGATTTAGAAGAACTTTTACGAGGAGTAACTCCTCCGCAAACTACAAACGATTCATCTTTGTTAGATAGATTGACTTCAGAGCTTCCGACATCTTTACCAAAACAAGCTTCTTTCGATATACCTTCCCCTAATGTTCCAGACTTAGATGATATTCTTATGCTTTCAAAGCATAGGGAGACTATAGGGGAGAAGGCAAGAGATCCTAGTGAAGTTGATTTGACTATTAAAGAGTTTCCCGAAGTCAAAAAGTTTTTTAATGATGCACCTCACAATCTTTTCGATACTGCAGATTTTTATAAAAAGGTGTTGCAAGATGATGGTGATGATAAAACTAGACGTCTTCATACTATTTTAACTAAATATCTTACGTGTAAAGATCCCAAAGATAGAACAGTCTTTAGGCAGGAACTAATTCAAACTTATTGGAATTTTGTTTCAACATTGCCCATGAGGGTGGCAACTGGTATTTCTTCTAAGGAAGAGAACTATGCTTTAAGGTATGGACTTCTTTTACCAACTCTCTTAACAGAAGAACAAAAAGCTATTTTTGCAAAGATTATTGATAAAAATACTTATTGTGAAGCTGTATATTATTTGGACGAATGGTTTAGTGCAATAGGGAAAGGTATTTTTCCACCTTCATCAACAGATGAAGTTCGTGTTAACCACTCTAATGAAGCAGCTCGTGTAAGTCAATTGTTAGAAAAAACTTCAGGAAAGATGCAAAGTAGTCAAAATCTTTTACGAGCAAAGTCTGACGAGAGAACTAGGCTTGAAGAAGCTCTAAAACAGAAAATATCAGGACTTTTTGCACATGCTCCTGTTTCTGGTATGCCTGAGATTTTAGAGCCTTACGATGCTATGCAAAAGCAAACTATTTCTTCATTACCAGAAATGGCAAAAAATCTTCTAAAGCTTGACAAAGAATTAAATGATTTTTTGAATGCTTATAGGCACGCAGAAGGAGATACTCAGTCTCTAAAGGCTAGGGTGCAGGCAAATGAAGCTTCAGCGAATGTTGGAGCTGCAGAAGGTGAGTATGATACTATCAGACAGATGGTAAAAATGTCATGTGGAAGAAAAGGGAATCACTTTCCGATCCTTTCGAGAGAATATTTTAGGACATCTATTAGAGATATAGGAACTAGAGAGAATGTTTTGAGAGAAATGAAATGGATTGAAAGTATAGACTCTCAAGCATTTTGTAGGCAATATAAAACTCAGCTCAATAGGATTCCCCCTTTTGTTATTTTGGTACCTTCTTATGGGGATATAGGTTTTTGCTGGGAACCTTTTGATAGATATAATAGGGTTACAAGTAGAGGTCGTATTGTTATTCCAATGTATTCTAGGAGTTTGCGCTTAGTTTTGCTTATGGCAACAGCAGATTTGAGGTGGCAGGTTGCAAAAGAAAAGGCTTCTTATTATTGGATGGAAGAAGGTTTAACGGGAAATTATTATCAATGGTTTCAGACTCAGAATCTTAAAACAGATATAAAAGATGCTTTTGTGCAAGATTATATTCTATGGATGACAAAAGAGTGTGATGGAGTACAAAAACTTGATAAAGAAGTTCGTGACATCTTTTGGAGATATATGCCTTTCACAAATGAAGTTAAAGAAAAGCTAAAGACTCGCTCTTGGGTTTATCAAGAGTTGTGTCAAAAAGATTTAAATAGACAAATGTCTGATGGGTATTAAAATCATCTTAAAACATCATCCGAATAGTTTATCTAAAATATGGAAAGTAGAACTAGAGAAAAGCTTAATTGTGTAGTTGTTTGTTTAATATTTTTTCTAGTTCTTCTTTTGTGAATGGTTTTGAAAGGATATCATTCATGCCAAAAGAAAGAGCAATTTCTTTCTCATTTTCTTGCGAGCCAGCAGTACATGCAATAATTGGTGTTTTGATTCCTAAGCTACGAATTTTCTTTGTGGCTTCATAACCATCAAGGATGGGCATTTGTACATCCATAAAAATCAGGTCAAAATTGCTTTCTTTTACTTTTTTTATTGCTTCTTGGCCATCTTCTGCAGTATCTACGCTATAACCATGTTTTTCCAAAACAATTTTTAGGAGTTGCTTATTTACAGGGTGATCTTCTACAACTAGGATTGTTTTATTTGTGGTAACTATCTTTGCAGAATGTAGAACTTCTTTTGTGGATGTAGGAATGCTAACTCTTGCTTCTGGTTTTAGTGTTTCAAGTTCAACAATATCTTCGTTAGTTATGTTTTTAT
>CAJPOH010000175.1 GCA_905372205.1 uncultured Treponema sp. | reverse complement strand
CCTCAGCTACATCCAACGCTTTATTTATAGCTTGAACCGTATTTTCTATATTAACAACTGTACCTTTTTTCAATCCTGAAGAAGGAGCCACCCCCACCCCAACAACTTGAAACTGACCTGTTTCTAGTTTTTGAGCAATAATCACACGAATATTAGCAGTTCCAATATCAATGGCACATACTACATCATTCATACTATAGCTCCTTCCATTTGTAAACAATATTAGCACCTCTAATATCAATATATTCAAGTTCTTTTGCAACCTTTTCATTGCTTACAACATCTAAAATAAGCATCATCCTGCTCAATGTCTTATCAGTGAAATCTTTAGGTGTAAAAACTTTCACTCTCGTATGAATAGGGTACATTACCAAATCATAATCTCCAAACTTTTTTTCTCGAATCTTAATTTCAGAAATACCACTTAGTAATATAGGATTTGTTTTAGAAATTGCATCAAGCCTAGAAAATAAAGAGAGTAACTTATAATTAATCTTCATCCCAACATTTGGATTTTGAAAGTTTAAGCCAGAAACTATTGTTAGTAACGAAACTTTTTCATTCCAACCAATCCTAAAGACCACTCCTTCCTTATCTATTTCTAAAGGAACTACATTTCCTTCAATATTTGCAAATGAAACTGCAACTGGTTTCCTTTCTATCACTTCCACAAATAACTTATCAGGAAACCTCTTATTAACAGTTGCTCTTTCTATGATTGGAAAAGTCATCAACCTTTTTTCTATTTTTGATGCATCAACACTAATCCATTTAGTATCTTTGTTTAAAGATATCATACCAATAATTTCTCTCTCTGTAAGAGAAGATGCATTCAAGTTTAACATTATTCGGACATTGGAAATACTAGGTAGAATAGCAAAATAAAAAATAAGCTCAAAAATCAAAGCAGAAATGATAAGAAACAATAAGCCTCTCAAAATACGAAGCCTAAACGATATGTTTTCCTGATGCACAAATGTTCTATCATACACTCTTTGTGTATCAAAAATATAAGACATATCACTCATTTTGCACCTCCATATCTTGATGAAACTCCTGAAGCGTTTATAATCAATCCACAAATTGCAAATGTAACCACTAAAGAAGATCCACCAGCAGAAAAGAAAGGTAAAGATATCCCTGTAGTTGGGGCTAACTTACAAACAACTGCACAATTTAAAAGAGATTGTAACACAATGGCTGTTACCCCCCCAAAAGCTACGTAAGAAGCAAAAGCATCTTTGCATGTCAAAACAATTTTATATCCTACAAACGCAAAAGAAGCTAACAGAAAAGTGTAAAAAATCACCCCTATAAACCCCATCTCTTCTGCCCATACAGCAAAAACAAAATCCGAATAAATATAAGGCACGCTCCCTATTTTTTTAATTCCACCACCTAACCCCCGTCCCCAGAAACCTCCACTTGTAAGAGCATTGAGAGAACCCTGTATCTGATATGTTGAATTAAGTGGAGCTCTCATGGGATCAATAAAGGCCAAAATACGCTCAATTCGATAATCCTTTGTCAAAATCATCAAAGTCAATATTGGAATAATTACTGCTGCTCCCTTAAAAAACCATAGAAGCGGAACACCCACAATAAAAAACATCACTAAGGACAAAAACAAAATAAAGAAAGCAGAAGAAAAGTCATTTTCAAAATAGATAAGCAAAACAAACAAAGCAACCACAAAAAAAGGCATTAGCACGGAAAGAAAAGGTTTGTCAAATTTATCTCCATTTTTAGCAAAAAAATTTGCAATAAAAATAATCATCACTAGTTTCACAAATTCTGATGGTTGAAACATAATTTTTCCTGCAATATTAACCCAACGCACAGCTCCATGACTTTCCTTAGAAAGGTAGGGAATAAATGTCATTAAACATAAAACTAAAGAAAGTAGCATACCAAAAGGTAATAACTTTCTAATAATTCTAAAGTCCACAAAAGCAAACAAAGACATAACAATAAGAGATAAAACAAAGTGTTTTGCTTGATTTAATACAAAGTACAGTGGCTCTCCAAAAAGAAGAGTACCATAATGAATACTACTAGAATAAAGAGTAGTAAAGCCTACACCAAACATAGTGATGACTAATAGTAAAAAAACTAGATTGTAGCGTTGCCTTTCAATATTTTTTTCCGCTAGTATAGTTAAAGCCATCTTTATCTTGACTCCTTAAACAAAACATCTTCCAACCTTTCAAGACAAAGACCTCTCGAAGCCTTTAAAAGTACAAAATCATGTTTTTGTATATTGCCAGAAATAGAAGTTTTCAAAATGCTAAATTCTTCATCTCTGTATAAAAAAACCTTCTTTACAAACAACTTATCCAACTCTCTTTCGTCTATTTGGTTTTTCTCTAAATAACTTTTTACACCTAGCAACATTTCATCGCCAAAAAAATATAAAACATTAAAACTCGAATTTAAAGCTTTCTCACAAACTTTTGCATGCTCAACTACACTTCTATCTCCTAATTCAAGCATAGAACCAAGAATAGCTATCTTTTTTCCATTCCACACCAAAGAATCAGAAAAAATTATAGCTTCGTTCATAGACTCGGGGTTTGCGTTATAGCAGTCAAAAAAGCAGGTAACAAAACCCCTTCTCACTTCAGAACGTCCAAAAACAGCCTTAACTTTTTCCAAAGCCTTCTTTATTTCTTCTACACTAAAACCAAAATATTCTCCAACTGTAATTGTAAGTATAGCATTTTCCACATTATGACTACCGGGCAAACTGATTTTAATATCCTCACCCTTATATTTTACAAGACTTCCCAAAATACCTAAAGATTCAAAACCTTCAAAACCTACTAACTTTGAAGCACCATACACTACCATCTTTCCATTCTTAACTTCTTTCAATAAAGAGGTAAAACTGCAATCAGGAATAAACCCAATAGATGATGATATAAAATGAGAAAATATTTCTTTTTTTTCCATTGCAATAGCTTGTCTACTTCCCAGCATGCCAATATGAGCAGTTCCTATATTTGTAATAATTGCAACATCAGGAGTTAAAACATTTGCAAGTTCTCCTATCTCGCCCTTTCTATTCATTCCCATCTCAAAAATTCCAACTTCATGATGAGAATTAAGCATAAATATAGAAAGTGGTAAACCAGTTTCCGAATTCAAATTTCCTTCACTGATAAATGTACTGTATTTTTGTGAAAATAAAGAGCCGATCATTTCCTTAACAGTGGTTTTTCCTGAAGAACCTGTAATCCCAATTTTAAGCTTTAAGTTCATTTTGTTAAGATAGAAATGGCTAGCATCTTGAAATGCTTTTAGGGTGTTTTCTACAACAATGAATGATGTGCAATAACATTCAAAAAGATTTGTTATTTTAGCTTTCTTTTCTTTTGCGTATAAGGAGTCAACTAAGACTATTTTTGCTCCTTTTTTTATAGCTTCTTCTATAAATCTGTGTCCATCAAGTTTTTTCCCTCTCAGTGGGACAAAAAGAGACGAAAATTCTACATTACGGCTATCTATAGAGACACTTAAAAAAGAAACATCTTCACTACCAAAAAGCATTACTCCATTAGTAGCTTTAAGCAATTCTGAAGCTGTCATTAAAAAACTTTGAGTTCTCCCACTCCTTAGTTCACCCATAATCCCCAATTTTCTCCCACCACACTCTCTTTTCAATCTGTAGTACTAGACGATTTTTTTTCAACTTCAACTCTAAGTATTTCATTAGAATTAGC
>CAJPOH010000174.1 GCA_905372205.1 uncultured Treponema sp. | reverse complement strand
GAATTTAATATTGCCTCTTACAAACAGCTACAAACAGTCCTTTTTGAAGAAAGAGGATTAAAACCAGATAAAAAAAACAAAAGTGGTTTTTCAACTTCTAGTGAAGTGCTAGAAAAACTAAGAGATTTTGATATTCTTCCATCACTTATTTTGGAATATCGAACTCTTTCAAAGTTACGTTCCACATATACAGATCCTTTAGTTGAACTAGTAGATAATCAAATGAGGATCCACACGCATTTTATTCAAAGTGGAACAGCAACAGGTCGTCTTTCTAGTCAAAACCCAAACTTACAAAACATTCCTTCTCGCGACGCACTTGGAATAAAAATTAGAGAAGCCTTTTGTGCTGAAGAAGGAAACGTTTTGATTTCTTCAGACTATTCACAAATTGAACTTGTAGTTTTAGCTCATATTTCTAATGATGAAATGTTAAAAAAAATAATAAAAGAAGGTATAGATGTCCATAAAAGAACAGCATGTATTATATTTGGCACTAAAGAAGATGAAGTTACTAAAGAAATGAGAGCAATTGCAAAAGCTGTAAATTTTGGTGTCATTTATGGAATGAGTGCTTATGGACTTTCAGAAGAACTGCACATAAGTAGAAAAGAAGCCTCTTCTTTCATACAGGCTTATTTTGATAATTACAAGGAAGTTTCGTCTTTTATACAAAACACATATATTGAATGTGAAAAAAAAGGTTATGTTGAAACCATTATGGCTCGTCGTCGCTATGTGCCAGAAATTAAAAGCAACACAAGAAACATCAAAGAATTAGGAAAGCGTATTGCAGTCAATACTATAATTCAGGGTTCTGCAGCAGATATAATGAAAAAAGCGATGTTAGATGTTGCAAAAGCATTAAGAGAAGCAAAACTTAAAACTTCAATATTATTGCAAGTGCATGATGAATTGATTTTAGAAAGTCCAGAAAATGAAGCAGAGCAAAGTATAGCAGTCGTTAAAAAAACAATGGAAGAAGCCTATAGTCTTTCTGTACCATTGAGAACCTCCATTTCTACAGGCAAAAACTGGGGATCATTGTAAATATTGATTGTGTTTGGTTTTCAATCCTTTGTGTCTCCTCAATTTTTAACTACGTTTAAAAACCTAGCATTTTACTATCTTGCCTATTCTCTATTTTACGTATACTATACGCATCATGTTAATTCAATAATACAAAGGGGAGATGTTTATGAGACGTGAACATGACTTATTGGGAGAATTGGAAATTGCTGACGAAGCATATTATGGTGTTCAAACTTTTAGAAGTGTAGGAAACTTCAAGATTACAGGAGTTAAACTTTCTGATTACCCTGACTTTATTAAAGGTTTGGCTATGACAAAGCAAGCTGCAGCTGAGGCAAATCATGAATTAGGATATTTACCTGATGACGTATACAAGGGGATGCTTCAAGCCTGCAAAGAAATCATAGAAGGCAAATTTGACGCAGAGTTTGTGGTGGATATGATTCAAGGTGGAGCAGGAACTTCAACCAATATGAACGCAAATGAAGTAATAGCTAATAGATGTAACGAGATATTAGGTGGTAAAAAAGGGGAATATAAGCCGTGCCATCCTAATAATCATGTAAACTATGCACAGTCCACTAATGATGCATATCCTACTGCTGCAAAGATGGGCTTGGCTTTGAGTAATGCAAAGTTGATTCAAGAGCTTGAACGCCTTATTAAAGCATTTAGAGAAAAAGGAAAAGAGTTTTCTTCCTATATAAAGATGGGACGCACTCAATTGCAGGATGCTGTTCCTATGACGCTGGGGCAGGAATTTGAATCTTATGCTGCATCTTTAGAAAATGAAATAAGACTACTAAAAGAAGCTGAGGCTAATCTATATGTTGTGAACATGGGAGCAACTGCTATTGGAACAGGTATCAATAGTGATCCTGATTATCCTCAAAAAGTTGCAAAACACCTTTCTAGCATTACAGGATTTAAGATTGAAATAGCTAAAAACTTAATTGCAGCAACAAATGACACTTCAGACTTTTTGACATATTCATCTCAATTGAAAAGACTTGCTGTTAAGGTTTCTAAGATTTGTAATGATTTACGTTTGCTTTCATCGGGTCCTAGAACAGGGCTTTATGAAATAAAGCTTCCAGCAATGCAACCAGGCTCTTCTATTATGCCCGGTAAGGTGAACCCCGTTATTCCTGAGGTTGTAAACCAAGTATGCTTTAGGGTGATTGGAAACGACACAGCTTGTATGATGGCAGCAGAGGCAGCTCAGCTTGAGCTTAACGTATTTGAGCCTGTAATGATATATTCACTTTTTGAAGATATTTCTTTGTTAATCAATGCTTTTGTAACATTAAGAGAGCGATGTATTGTAGGCATTGTGGCAAACGTAGAGCATTGTAAACAGATGGTATATAACAGCATTGGCTTGGTTACAGCTTTAAATCCTGTGCTAGGTTATGAAAAATCAAGTGAAATTGCAAAGACTGCATTAAAAGAAAATAGATGTGTATATGACCTAGCTTTAGAAAAAGGTTATTTATCTAAAGAGGAATTGCAAGAGATATTAAAACCAGAAAACATGACACAACCTAAAAAGATGAAAAAGTAATTGTTATAGTTTGAATGTTTTGATGTTATATTATGGAAGGTGGGTTGTGATGAGCAACTTTAAATATTTTTAACTAGGAGGTTTTTTATGGAAATTATTACAGTTAATGGCACTTCTACTTTTAATAGTGGCACTAGAGGATGTGGTGGTATTACTATACCTCTTTTAGGGGATGATTTTCCTCATTTAGAAGTGCAAACGACGCAGGGTGCTATGAGATTGCCAGAGGATATGAAAGGTTCTTGGTTTGTTTTGTTTAGCCATCCTGCAGATTTTACACCTGTGTGTACAACAGAGTTTGTTGGTTTTCAGAAAATTATGCCTGAGTTCGAAAAACTTGGTGTTAAGCTCATAGGTCTTTCTGTGGATCAAGTGTTTAGTCACATTAAGTGGATTGAATGGATTAAGGAAAAATTGAATGTAGAGATCACTTTCCCAGTCATTGCAGCAAATGATTCTGTAGCCAATGCTTTGGGGCTTTTACATCCTGGAAAAGGAACAAATACAGTGCGTGCTGTGTTTGTGGTTGACCCTAATTCAAAGGTAAGATTGATTTTGTACTATCCACAAGAAGCAGGCAGAAACATGGAAGAGATTTTGCGTGTTGTTAAAGCTTTGCAAATATCAGACAAAAATGGTGTTGCAATGCCTTGTAATTGGCCAAACAATGACTTAATCAAAGACCATGTGATTATCCCACCAGCTTCAAATGTAAAAGACGCAGAAGCTAGATTAAAGCAATATGAAGGCTTTGATTGGTGGTTCTGCCACAAAGGGCTTTAATTGATGTTGGATTAATTGCATGCATTACTTGAAAGGCTAGGAGTCATAAAAGGGCTTCTAGCCTTTTTTATTTGAAATTAATTATAGACTTTAAAATACCACTTTGACACGTCCGCGGTTGTGAATACAACCGCGTTCCAACAAATTTCCTCTCGTCGCAGGACATCTGCCCTGACACGTTACGGTTGCGAATACTGCTAGCAAACTCCAATAAATTTCCTCATCAGTCGCCACTCCTATGCTACGCTAGCGGTATCTATCTTTAATTAGCCTTTCTCTAACTCATCTTGTTCAAAAAAATGAGTTTATTTATTATTTTAGATTAATTACACAATTTTAGATAAAACAGTGA
>CAJPOH010000173.1 GCA_905372205.1 uncultured Treponema sp. | reverse complement strand
AGATATTATAGAAGAATATTTAAAAAAAGATGGAATAGATACTAAAGACATAGAGATTGAACTTGTAGGTTTATGTACTGATATCTGTGTTGTAAGTAATGCAATTTTGCTTCGTGCTATGTTTCCAAACACGGAAATAAGCGTTGCCTCGTCTTGCTGTGCAGGAACAAGCAAAGAAAGGCATAATGCAAGCCTTGAAGTAATGAAAAGTTGCCAAATTAATGTGAATTAAAGTTTTTAGATAACCCCATCTACATATCTTTGCAACTCACAATTAACTAGAGAAAAAGAAACAAGAAGATATGGAATGAACTCTTTTCAGGCTGTTGCTACGCAGAATGAAAATTTTTCCTTAAAGCAAATTCTCACTAGCCATCTACTAAGAAAAACCAATGAGAACTCGTCGTGCAAAGACAAAATCTTCCTTATTTCTTCTTCACTCCCAAAATAGTAAGATCATCATATTGCTCATCTTGCTTAATATTTGTGTAATATAAATATTCTTCATATTCAGGGTGAGGCTCTCTGTGTAGGCAATATGTAGGATATTGCAAAAAGTGTTTATTCAAGAATAAATCTACATTCTTATCCACGATAACATGGTCAAAATTTGTAGCATTTGCATCTCGATATAATCTAAAAATCTTTTCAACAGAGACTAATGCCAAAATTGCTTCTTCAATAGTACCTTCGCAAGTAGTAAAATCGAATTCAAACACTTCATCAGGAATTGGATTGTGCATCTTTTTTAAGATGAATTTTCGCTTTGCAAAAACTGCCTCTATAATAGCATTAACCCTATCTTTCCCCATTTCTTCACCATCTTGCCCCACAGTATGCGTTTCGTGCCAATCTCCTTCTGAAAGTCCTTTTTCATTACAAACAATCACTTGTAAATTTTCGTCTCTAAACATACGTTTTGCTTCTTCAATACCGTCAGTATATAGGAAAAGAATATCACCAGATTTTATATCAATGCGTTCAACAGGGAAACCACCTTTCATGTCCACAAGCATAGTTGGGAAAACTCCTGCTGCAGCTGTTTCTTTTAGTGTGATTTCCTTCATCTTTTTTTCACTTGCGTCATAAATATTGATAATGTTGTCCCCTGCATTGCAAAAATAAGTAGCCCCTGTCATACTATCCAGAATGCAAAGAGTGAATGCTGCAAAACGTCCCTTAAATCCTCTAGTTTCTATAGCATCATTAATGCGTCCCACAATGCCACTCATATTAAAACCATTTTTCTTAAAAGACCAATCTTTAAAGTAATTCGAAAACAAAGTAGCCACTTCCACCATAATAAGAGAGGCAGGAACACCCTTACCCGAAACGTCACATTTTATAATTGCATAATATCTATCATCTAGTTTGATATAATCAAAATAGTCTCCAGAAACACCCTTTGCACCTTCATAATAACCAAAGAATTCAACATTTTCTTCAACAGTCTTACCTGAAATTAGCTTTCTCCCTGTTGAATCTGTATCTAGTGGTATAAACATCTTTTGAATCTCTTTACCAACAGTAACATCTTTAGTTGTAGCTGCAGATTTACTCAAATTATCAGTGAGTTCATTTATAATCTCTCCTAAAAGCCCTACTTCATCTTTTTGCTTAATCTGCATGCTTTTGCCACTTAGTTTTTCTTTGTCTTCTGTATCTCGAATCATAGCAACATGAACGGCAAGCTCTTTTAATGGTTTGGTTATAATTGACGCTAATATCCAAGCACCTAAAATCCCTGCTAACAATGCAACAAGTGAAATTGTTATTGTAATAGCAATAACTTCCTTTTGTTTCTTTTCTACTGCATCCAAAAGATTTTCTATAGAAATTTTTAAGTAGACTACACCATGCACAAAAGAATCATCTTCTTGAGATTGTCTATACAAAATTGGTTTGTAAAATAGGTACTCCAACCTTTCTCTTGAAAGGTTTGTTGGATCAAAAACAGGATAAGAACCTATTGCACTATTAGAAAGTCCTTTTAATCTTTGAGTGATGTACTCCTCTGTTTCTCTAATAGTTGCCTGTATTTCGTCTCTTTTTTCCCTACTTGCTTCATCTTGCCTTGTCACAAAATTAAGAGCTTCTCTGTTTAGCTCTCCAACAAGATTGGAAGCTTTGCCTACATATTCAATTGCTTCTTGATTTAAGTTAGTAAACTTTTCGTTCAAATTATCTTCTGTATAACCTTCCAGTTCCGATTCTCCTAGCATTAAAGTATCTGTATTTACATGTTTTAGTATGTCTTGATCGCTAGATGCCCAAACAAAATTATATCCTTCTTTTTTATTATCTTGTTGTTGGCTAGTAATTGTTGCAAAAATAACATCATCTATGTCATTTGCTTGGTTTGTGAGAAATGCCAATTCCAAAATATTTTTTTCTCTTAAATAGGAACGTGAGCTAGAGACAATGCTTTCCAAAACAGTTTCTGTCTTAGAAACCAGACTATCTGCAAGAAGATCTTTTTGCGTCTTAGAAAAATGTGAAAGAAGAGGGATAGCTAAAAGAAGAATAATTGAAATTACAAGCATAACAGTGAAAAGAACTAGCTTAAATCTTAGTCCAACTCCTCGAGTTTTTATTTCTTTTGATTTCTTTTTCTTATCTTCTTTAGACATATTATCTCCTTTCAAAAGCAATGCCATTTCTATTTGTAGACTCTTATATTCTTTTATAACTTTGCTAACTCCTGCAACATACAAAACCAAAACTACAAGGAATAGAGAAAAAAGAGCAATTCTTATATAAAAATTAAAGTTGAATATAGAATATCCATCACTCTCTATTTGCCATTTATGCTTATAAGAATATTCATAATTTCCAAATTTAATTGTTCCCATTTCATCAACTGTTATGTAATCACTTGTAAAATATAAACCTCTAGTTGGATGCATTACTCCTATTCTATAGTTTCCTTCTTCTAGATCATCAACATGTATTTTTGAAATAAACCTATCTGTAACAACAGAAAACTCGCCCTTATTTAATGTGAGGTCATATGGAGCTTTGCCATCCTTATCAATAAAGACGTTTATGATATCTCCTTTTTCTTTAAAGCCACGTCCAGATAAAGAAAGAGAAAAAGAACCATCTATATCTTTTTTGATATTGATGTTGCTAATAGTTGTGTAAGCTATATATTTATTTAGTGCAAAAAACTTTAATGAAGGCTTTCCAATGTTTCCTGCACCATCAATAGCAGAAACAGCCAAATAATACATTCCATTGTCATAATTTCTTAAATCAATGTAATTA
Source organism: uncultured Treponema sp. (assembly GCA_905372205.1). Classification (GTDB taxonomy): domain Bacteria; phylum Spirochaetota; class Spirochaetia; order Treponematales; family Treponemataceae; genus Treponema_B. Next base: position 493 of record CAJPOH010000173.1, on the reverse strand, counting down.
CTACGTGTTCTAGTGAATGCTGGCAAATAGCTTTTTACAACTACTCTGTCTTCTAAATATTTTTGCAATGCTTCGTCAGTAACTTGTTCATCATTTTCTTCACATTCTTCCACAAAATCTTTGTATAAATTGCTTAAATTTAAGCTTTCAAGCTTCCATGTGTAGCCTCGTATTTGCCCTTCTAGTTTACCCATTTCATCTTCATTTGGAGGCTGCCACTCAATCTTTAAATTATTAGAAACACAAAAAGCATCTCCATCAAGCTTTAAATCAAGAAACTTAGGTGATGCTGGTGGTGTTGTGTCAATGTTGCAAGAAGTTACACTCATAGCTGACCAATTTCCTGCATAATCTGCAACTTTCACCCCTATATACCAATCACCATCTTCTTCAGGCTCAAGAGTTAGAGTGTTTTCAGATGGAAATTTTTGTATTTCTTCTTCAACATATTGAGGTGGTTCATCCTTTGACCATGTATATGAATACCCTGCAA
>CAJPOH010000172.1 GCA_905372205.1 uncultured Treponema sp. | reverse complement strand
CTTCTATAACAGTAACTTTGTATTTTACAAAAGAATTTTCTCTTAATTATTGTACTTATTAGAGATTTGGTTATATAATTTGAGTGATTAAAACATAAAAACAAAGGAGTACAAATTGTTAGATAGACTAGTTAAAACGCCTATGATAAGGCAATATTTAAGCATTAAAGAAAAATATAAAGACGCGATATTATTTTTTAGACTTGGAGACTTCTATGAAATGTTTTTTGACGAAGCTGTGGAAGTAAGTCGTATTTTAAACCTTACTCTTACAAAACGCAATAATGTACCCATGTGTGGCATTCCTTATCACGCTTACAAAGTTTATGTTGCTCGACTCCTGCGTGCAGGGAAAAAAATTGCAATTTGTGAGCAAGTTTCAAATCCATTGCCCGGTGAACTAACTAAACGTGAAGTTATAGAAGTGATTAGTCCAGGTCTTGCTGTTGAAGATGATTTTCTTGAAAGTGGAAAAGACAACTATCTTTTAGCAATTTATTGTTCAAAAAATCAAATACGTGGTGCAAAACATCAGAATAATTATGATGGAATTGCATATATAGATGTAAGCTCTGGTAGTTTTTTTTGTACGTCCTTTTTGCAAAAGGATAGAGAAAAAGAGCTTTTTAAGGAACTTGGAAGAATCTCGCCTTCTGAAATCTTAATTCCTCAATCTTTAGAAAAAAATCAAACTATTATGAAAAGATTGGAATTAGAATATCCACAAATACTAAAAAATTCAGTGCCAGATTCTTCATTTGATGGAGAAAAGGCTTTTGATAAACTATGTCATCTTTTTGCAACTGAATCACTTAAAGCCTTTGGGCTTGAAAAAACTTCGCCTGAAATTCTTGCAGCAGGAGTGATTATTCAATATCTTGAACAAACTTCACAAAATCTTCTATTACATATCTCTGGAATTACATGCATATCAGAAAGTGATTTTGTGGGTATTGATCATTCAACACGCAAAAATCTGGAACTCACAGCTAATTTAAATGATAACACCACTAATTACACGCTTTTTGAAGTGGTAAATTCTACAAGAACTTCTATGGGAACACGTCTTTTACGACGTATGTTGCAACAACCAATAAGGGCAAAAGACATCCTTAATATAAGACTCGATAAAATTGCATCTTTAATAGAAAAACAAAAAATATTAAACCTAATTCGCTCTTCTCTTTCTTCAGTTTCTGATGTGGAACGCCTAACTTCTCGCATTGCTATGCAAAAAGCAAATGCAAGAGAACTTTTATCACTTTCAAAATCTTTAAGCAAAGTTAAATATTTGCACTCTTTAATCTTAGAGAATGAGTTAAATTTCTTTGATCTATCTGATAATGAGGTTAAACGTCTTAATGAAATTTACACTTTGCTTGAATCTTCAATAAATGAAGAATGCCCACTTTCAATAACAGAAGGTTCTTTAATCAAAAGAGGTTTTAATAGCGAAGTTGACCGTCTTGCAATGCTTCATGAAAATGCACAAAGCATACTAGAAAAATATGTGATTGCAGAACGAGAAAAAACAGGAATACAAAACTTAAAAATTAAGTATAACAGAATGATTGGCTACTTTTTAGAAGTTTCAAAAAGCTATTGGGATAAAGTACCTTCCTATTTTGTCAAGAAACGTTCTATTTCTAATTCTGATCGCTTTAGCACAGAAGAACTTGAAGAAATTGTTTCAAAAATCACTGGAGCAGAAGATGCCTTAATCGAACTAGAAAAAGAGTTATTTATTAAGACTAGAGAAGAAGTTGGGGCTGAACATAAACTCTTGCAAAAAATGGCCTTAGAGATTGCAGAGCTAGATGTGTTTCAATCATTAGCACAAGTCGCAATTGTTAATCATTGGATACGACCTGAGTTTACTGATGATGGTACTTTGATAATTATTAATGGTAGGCATCCTGTTGTAGAAGCTCATTTGCCTAGTGGTGAGTTTATTCCAAATAGTGTTTCTTTGAGTAGCGAAGAATGTGAAAAAAGCTCATTTGAATTACGTCAAAAGCTACCTGCATTTGCAATAATTACAGGACCTAATATGGCAGGTAAGAGTACGTTTTTGCGTCAAACAGCTTTGATTGTTTTATTAGCACAAATTGGCTCTTATGTGCCAGCTGATAAACTGAGGCTCTCACCTGTTGATAAGATTTTTTGCAGAGTTGGAGCTTCTGATAATCTTGCAAGAGGAGAATCTACTTTTTTGGTTGAAATGACAGAAACTTCTTATATTTTGCAAAGTGCTACCAATCAATCTTTAGTGATTATGGACGAAGTGGGACGTGGCACTTCAACAGAAGATGGAATGGCAATAGCTCAGGCATGTTCTGAATATTTACTTAATAAGATTGGAGCTAAAACGTTGTTTGCAACTCATTATAGGGAATTAACAGTTATGGAACACCCTGCTTTGCAAAATTTAAAGCTTGACATCTTGGAAAGCAACGGAAAAATTGTCTTTTTGAAAAAGGTTGTCGAAGGGGTTTCTAAAAGCTCTTATGGGCTTCATGTTGCATCTCTTGCAGGTTTGCCAAGAGAAGTGATTGAAAGAGCTAAAAACCTTCTTCATCTGCATGCTTCATTTAATGTAAAACCTACCATTGATGATGAAAAAATTGAAAAAGCAAAACAAGATTATAAAAAGAATGGCTCTCCCACCCTTTTTGGTGAAGAACTTTCAATTATCAACGATATTTTAAATCAAGATTTGAATAACATCACTCCACTTACTGCATTGCAAAAAATTAGTGAATGGCAAAAGCAATTGATGTAAAAAAGCTCACTTTCTTCTGCTTTTTTTCATTAAAAACACCCAATAAACACATAAGTTTATGGGTGTCTGATTAAGGAAATAAAAAACTAAACTCCACGTTCGCTCATGATAGTTTTAATTTCTTCTTCGTTAATGCCTACCATAGCCTGCCCTAAGTTTTCTGAAACTTTAGCAATTTTCTCATAATCATCATAGTGTTTTACAGCTTCAACAATTGCTTTTGCTCTCTTTGCAGGATCGCCAGACTTAAATATTCCACTTCCAACAAAAACACCATCTGCTCCTAAATGCACCATCAAAGCAGCATCAGCAGGAGTTGCAACACCACCTGCAGAGAAATTTGGTACAGGGAGACGACCATTCTTGTGTACATATTCAACAAGAGCGTATGGAACTGCAAAGTTTTTTGCTGCTACATAAAGCTCATCTTCACGCAAAACTGTGAGTTCTTTCATCTCTTTCATAATCTGCCTCATGTGCTTAACAGCTTGAATAACATCTCCTGTTCCTGCTTCGCCCTTAGTGCGAATCATCTTAGCACCTTCTTGAATGCGTCTAAGAGCTTCACCTAAGTTTCTAGCTCCACAAACAAAAGGCACTTTAAATTGACTTTTATCCACATGATGCATTTCATCAGCAGGAGAAAGAACTTCAGATTCATCAATGAAATCGATCTTAATAGCTTCCAAGATTCTAGCTTCTATAAAATGCCCTATTCTAACCTTTGCCATAACAGGTATTTTCACAGCTTTCATAATCTCTTTTATCATCTTTGGGTCACTCATACGTGAAACACCACCTGCTGCTCTTATGTCAGCAGGGATTCTTTCCAAAGCCATAACAGCCACAGCTCCTGCAGCTTCTGCAATTTTTGCTTGCTCTGGTGTAGTAACATCCATTATTACGCCACCTGCAAGTTGTTTTAAAATATCCATAATTATACCCCCTAAGTATCCATTAGCATACCTAGCTTAAAATTCAGTTGATTATAAAAG
>CAJPOH010000171.1 GCA_905372205.1 uncultured Treponema sp. | reverse complement strand
CTTAAAAGGTGAAAGTGAAAATGAGTTGCATGCAGTTTTTGATAGGGCAATGCAAGATTCAAATGATGAAGAAATTATTTCAATATACAAGGAAGCAAATGAAAAAATATCATTGCTCTTTAACAATTCAAGAATTTTCTATAAGCAATATATGGAGCATACCGCTAGCATAAAGAAAACTTGTGATGGCTCTTTTGCAATAATAGGCTATAGTGGGGTAGGCACTTCAGATTTGGGAACTAACCCATTTTGGAACTCTTATCCAAATGTTGGAACTCATGCTAATGTGTACAATACCATTATGACAGGCGAGTTTATAACACCGGTGCCAAAATACATTACTATTTTGTTGACTTTTGCTCTTGCTTTTTTGAGTGCTTTTTTGTTGAATAGGATTCAAAAAGGATATGTAAAAATTATTTTTGGTATAGCTTTAACAATTGCTCTTTTTGCGTTTTTTATCACTCTTTTTGCCTTTTTCAACATTTATGTTCAAATATTCATGCCACTGGTGACTGTTTCTCTTAACTTTGTACTTATTTCATTTTTGAGCTTTATTTTCACAGAAAAAGAAAAAAGTTTTTTGAGAAGAGCTTTTGCTGTCTATCTCTCTGATGATGTTGTCAACCAGATTGTTTTAGATCCTAGTCATCTAGCTCTTGGAGGAGTTGCAAAACGAATCACAGCCCTTTTTACAGACATTAAATCTTTCTCCACTCTTTCTGAAAAAATAAGCCCAGAACATTTGGTTTCTGTCTTAAATATTTATTTGACTCGAATGAGTGATATTATTCTTGAAGAAAAAGGCACTATTGATAAATATATAGGAGATGCAATTGTTTCCTTTTTTGGAGCACCAATAGATGTAGAAGATAATGCAAGTAGGGCATGTTATGCAGCTTTAAGAATGAAAGAAGCAGAAAATGAGATAAATAGAGAGCTTTACGAAACAGGAAAGATTCCTATGCCAATAAACACGAGAATAGGAATTAATACAGGTGAGATGGTTGTTGGCAACATGGGAACAGAAAAGAAGATGAATTACACTATAATGGGAAATGATGTCAATCTTGCAGCTCGTCTTGAAGGTGTAAATAAAAAATATGGAACTTGGATATTGATTTCAGAATCTACATGGAATGAAACTCAAGATATATTTTTAGGTCGTCGTCTCGATAGAGTCCGTGTTGTGGGAATCAATACTCCTGTCCAACTTTATAACATTATGGCAGTGAAAAAAGAAGCTGATGAAAACATGATTCGTCTCGTTGATGTTTTTGAAAAAGCCATTAGTTTATATAGAGAAAGGCAATATGAAAAAGCATTGCAGGCTTTTAAGGAATGCCAAAAGATAAAAGCAGACGATGAGCCTACCAGAATATACATAGAAAGAATGGAAACTCTTGTTAATGACCCTGAGCTTGCAAAGACCCATGATGACATTGTTAATATGACTAGTAAGTAGCTGTATTCTTGCATAGTAATAAAAAATTTTACGTTCAGCCCTGCAAGACATAGCTAGTATTTTTTTATATAATGCTAGCTATGAAATATAGATTTTCTGATTATGATGTAATCATAATAGGTGCAGGTCATGCAGGAATTGAAGCCGCATTAGCTTGTAGTCGCATGGGTGAGTCGACTCTTTTAATAACTCAAACTCTCGACACAATTGCTCGTCTTTCTTGTAATCCTTCTATTGGAGGAGTTGCAAAAGGTACAATTGTGAGAGAAATAGATGCTTTGGGTGGACAGATGGCTCATCTTGCAGATGCTTCAATGATTCAATATAGATTATTAAATAAGAGTAGGGGAGCTGCAGTCCAATCTCCTAGAGTCCAAGTTGATAAAAATCTTTATTCTTCTTTGGCTAAACACTGTGTAGAAATGCAAAAAAATTTATATACTTTTCAAGATACAGTAGTTGACATAATAACTTCACAAGAGAAGTGTGAAAAAGAAGGAGTTCAAGCAGTGCTTACTGAAAGAGGTCGTGTTTTTTCTGCTCGTTCTGTAGTTTTATGTTCTGGTACTTTTATGGAAGGAAAAATATACATAGGGGAGTATGAATCAAATGATGGGCGTCTTGGAGAGAAAGCTGCAATAGGTTTAGGGCAAAACCTTTCTAAAAAAGGATTCAAAACTGCTAGATTAAAAACAGGTACTCCTATGAGAGTATTACGTAGTTCCATTGATTTTTCTAAAATGGAAGAGCAAGAAGCTGACAAAATTATGAAGCCATTTTCTTTTCAGGAAATGGAAATTATGCGTCCTTATGCTGCTTGCTATGTTACACATACAAACGAAAAAACTCATGAGATTATTAGAGAAGCTTTTGATCGTTCTCCGCTCTTTTCAGGGAAAATTAAAGCGATAGGTGCTAGGTATTGTCCTTCTATAGAAGATAAAGTGAAAAAGTTTCCCGATAGAAATCGTCACCATCTTTATATTGAGCCAGAAGGTCTAAGTACAGAAGAATTATATATCAATGGTCTTTCTTCATCTCTTCCAGAAGATGTCCAAGATGCTATGATTAGAACTATACCAGGACTAGAAGATGTAGTTATAACACGGCCTGCTTATGCTGTTGATTATATGTTTTTGGATCCAACTCAATTGGATTCGGGACTTCAGACAAGAAAGATTTCAGGCTTTTTTTTAGCAGGGCAAGTGAATGGTACATCTGGCTACGAGGAAGCTGGTGGACAAGGAATTATTGCAGGCATCAATGCGGCTCTATATTCACGTTCATTAAAATATAAGGATGAAGAATATAGAACTTTCACAATAAGACGTGATGAAGGCTATATTGGGGTGATGATTGACGATTTAATAACTCAAGGAGTTGATGAACCTTATAGAATGTTTACTGCTCGTGCAGAATATAGACTTAAATTAAGACATGATAATGCAGATGAACGTCTTACAAAAAAAGCATATAAAATTGGTCTACAAAAAGAAAAAGCAGTATCTTTGTTAGATAATAAACTAAAAATTAGAGCTAATATTTTGAATGTTTGGAATGAACAAAAAGTAAAAGTAATTCATGTAGAAAAGTATGAATGCCTAAAACCACATCTTGGAAAAAGATTTTCAGATAGTTTACAAGATCCAAATGTTCCATTAAAATGTATTTTAGAATTCTCAACAGGTTTAGAAAATATTACGAGTTCAGCATTAGAGGATGCAGAGCTAGAGATTAGATATAAACATTATGTTGAATTGCAGGATAAACGACTAGACAAAATAGAAAAGATGGAAAATACATCAATACCAGCTAATTTTGACTATGATAAGATTTCAGGACTTTCAACGGAATCTAAAGCAAGACTAAAAAACGTAATGCCTGAAACCATAGGTCAAGCTAGTAGAATACAAGGAATTAGACCATCAGATATCATGTTACTTACAATTTCAATTAAATAGGTTTCTATAAAGGATAATCATATAACTTTCTATAATGCACATTCTGTCTACTTACATTATTATGAAGCCACCGATTAACTGTGAGATGAGCGAATTAACCGCATGTATCCTAGTTAAATGGCTCCGCTTATTAAAAAAGTCTATGAAAAAACAAAGTTGACATACTAAACAGTGCAAAAAGTTGATTCGCTAAAAACTCTGCTCCAATACGGATAATCAAAAAGAAAACAAAAATAATGAGTAAGGCAAGTCTTTCTCTTACTATATTGTTCCTAAAAAAAGTCTTCATAATAAAAAACTTCATTGGATAAAAAAACGTATCAAGGACAACACAAAATGAAGACGATCTATAT
>CAJPOH010000170.1 GCA_905372205.1 uncultured Treponema sp. | reverse complement strand
AATGACTTTTTTATTGTTTTCTTTCTTTGCTTTTTTAATATCTATTTTCAATTTTATTTTTTTGACATCTTTAGAATCTTTTATCTTTTCTCCATTTAATTTCCATTCTTTGATAGTTTGACCTTCGCCAAGTTTTCCAACAAAAGTAAATGTTAGCTCTGTCCCATCTTCAATTAAATCACCTGATGCAAAACCTTTATCGCACGAAATTTTATCACTAAACGAAAGTTCAACTTTATCATCTTTTTCCTTGCCAACATCATTTTGAGATAAGCTATTGGGACTATTTCCCTTACATGCAATCAAAAAAAACATAAAACTCAACATCACAACATATTTTTTCATTTTTTTCATTCTCCTATTATTATGATTTATTTTTTGGTAATCCTATTTTCAGGATAGTTTGAAGCTGTCACCATATTTTTTATTTCATCATTAGGAACTACCACTGCTTTGCAATAAGTATCAATGTCATCAAAATATCCATAAAAACCGAACTTTGCTATTTTCTCAATGCTTTCAGGAAGAGTTACAGTCAAATTAGAACAACTATTAAAAGTAAGTCCCGGGATCTCTTTGAGTTTGGTAGAAGTAGATAAGTCTAATTCAGTTAGAGCGGTGCATCTTTCAAAGGTTGCCATACCAAGCTCTTCTATGAGATGGTATGAAGAAATTTTTAGGTTTTTTAGAGATGTGCAATTCCTAAAAGCACTAGCTCCTATCTTTGACAATTTTGTGCAAGGAGACAAGTCAATGGTCTCCAAAGATGTACATCCATTAAAAGCATGAATATCAAGCTTTGTAATATTAGAACAATTTGATAAGTTCACTTTTTTTAAGCTCTTACATTGAAAAAAGCCACAAAGAGATTCAAGATTTACACAATCAGAAAGATCAACCTCTTCTAAAGCCTCACAGTTTGTAAAACCATCGAATTTAATTAAATTTTCATGACGAGCTAAATCTATCTTTTTTAACTTCGTACAAAAAGGAAAAGCACTGTTTTCAATAGCTTTAAGGTTTACTGCACGCGAAAAATCTACTTCAGTAATATCGCAAAGTCCAAAAGCAGGCTGATCAATTATTTCAACATTTTTGGGAATAACAATAATTCCTCTAGGTTTATCCCGTCCTTCATGACCTGAAAGAACATTATCTTTTTTGACATTATTTATAACAGCCACACCAATTTTTAGTTTAATATAATTACTCACAGCATACACAGTTATGTCAGATTCTATTTTGTAATCATCGTATAAAGTTATTCCTTTTCTGTCTTCTAACCTATACTCATAAATGCCATAATCTTGCTCTCCTGTTAAGTAAAGCCATTCTGTCTTTAATCTTAGTCTTCCCTTAACTTCTTCTTTTATGTCTTTCCACGTTTTTGTGCTATCAATAGGTAATTTAATAGAGTTTTTCCCCTTAATCTCTATGCGTTCATCAGCTTCAATTTTTACAACAAAGCCATCACTATATTGTGCCTTATACACTTCGTCGCTAGTAGAAAGAGGAAAGGTCTCTGGTAATGGAGGGTTAAATCCTGCAAAAACTAAGTTTTCTTTTCTTGGTTTTTCTATAACAACAGGAATACCAACTTTGCCTTGCAACACTTTTTTACCATCTTTTTCTTCTAACTTTGTTCCACTTACTCCACCATTCAAGTCAATAACTAAAAATGAGGGAAGTCTTTCATAATATATTTTTATCACTGTGGAATTATCAATACTGATTTCTTGTTGTTCAAATTCTTTTGCATTAAAGCCTTCATATACTTTTGATGTTGCATTAGTGGTCGTCCATGCAATGCCTGAATGTTCTTCTTCTTCGGTCAATATATAAGTCAAGCAATCTGTATTTTCTTGCCAGTGTTGCACTTTATAGGAAGAAACTGTCTGAGCTTTTGAAAGAACATAAATTGTAGTATCCTTTTCAAACTTATAATTTGATTTTAATTCTTGACCATCTTCTAATTGCCAGCCTTGAATTTCAAAACCTTGTGTTACTTCTTTTATTTTTGATGTTGCAAGAGATTTTACTTCTTTCCATTGCACACCTTTTTTCTCTTTTAAGAAACTGGGGTCTTTTAGTTTTATATTGGCATCTGCTTTTAATGTAATAGTGATTTCTGTTTTTTCGACTATCTTATTTGTTTGATTTTGTTTGCAAGCAAAAAAGAAACACAAAGACAATAGCAAAAAGGATGTTTGCAAAATTGCAATTGATTTACGAGTCATAAAAACCTCCAACATTCTCATAGACACAAGAATATTGAAAGTGGTTGCAAAAATGTGGACATTAGATAAAAAAAGAGGAGCTTTTAGCTCCTCTTTTTCAAAGTAAAATTTATTTACGTTGCATTGGTCTAATCCACACTTCTTTAGAAAACTCTCCAGGATTTAATTTTCCATTATCATCATAAGCTACAACAGAAAAGAAATACAACTTCCCATTTTCCAAATTGTATATTCGAATCGAAAGAGAATCTTTTGCATCAATTGGCGAAGAAGGTAAAAGATACTGTCCTTCTCTATCTCCAAAAAACACTAAATATCCTTTCACATCAAAGTCTATCGAACGACTCCAAGATAGATCAACATAACCATCACCTTCTTTTGCAATAAGTTCTATAGGAGGTTTTGCAAAAGTGTCTTTGTCATAATCAAGCGTTAAAGAGTGAATTATAGGAGATGAACTCCCATCTTTAGTTGGGTATATATTAAAAGCAATTTGAAAGAACCTACCAGGTTGACAATTAAAAATAGATTCTTTTTTAGAAACCGCTCTCCATTGAGGATAGGAAGAAGTCCAGTTGTATGGGTTATTACTAGTTCTAATAAAAAATGCAACAGTGGCTTCTTTTTCAATGTCCATCTTTGCATCTAGCATTTTCGGTATTGAATTAACTCCTCCTGTGTCAATAATATGAGATACAACTCTACCACCATTTTTATTATATCGAACACCACTTCCTATAGCTTCCTGAAATCCTTGAGGTGAAAAACTATTTTTAACAACTAAATTGTCAATTAAACCAGAATATCCTTCTCCAATCAAAAGTTTTGATGTTTTCCCTTTCATAGAATAGAAAATATTATTTGTTTCCTCATTAGAAGAAGTGAGATAGCGAACAGAATCAACTTTGCCATCAATACGATATTCAAGTAAGCCTGTTTCATCATCAAATGTCAATAAATGGTGAGTCCATTTTTCCAATGGCAATTGTTTATTGCTCCTCACCTTTATATCAATTCCATTATTATTGTCATCACGCCAAATATTAAATAAAGACCACTCAAGTTTGTTATCCACAACTGAAACAATAATATTTTGAAACATAAAAACTTTTTTCTCTAATATTTGACTCCACCATTTTAAGATGTTAGAACCAGCTCTTAAATCTTGAGGATTCAACCAAAACTCAATAGTAAAAGAATTAACCTTTGAATATCCAAAGAAAAAAGAATTACTTTTAGGAGACAAAACCATCGAGGGCTCTTTTGAATCTGCTCTACACAGCAAAGCACCTGTACCATATTTTGCCTTTTCTTTTTTAACATAACTGGCTTTAGAAGAAACAACATCATAAAGCTCAAGATAATCTTTTGATGTATCTCCATCAAAACTTAAAAATAAGTCATAAGATGAATTAGATTTTTCAGGAGATGCCAAGAGTTCTAAACTCTTAAAACCATACAAACCTTGTGTATACGTAACATTCTCTATAGAAGAAAGTTGACTCCAGCCTTTTTGACCACCAAATTCTATAACCGCTTCATCACAGTTAAGA
>CAJPOH010000169.1 GCA_905372205.1 uncultured Treponema sp. | reverse complement strand
GGCATCTTGCAAAACAATAATGAAAAAAGTGGAAGCTTGGAAGTTTAGAGATTCTAAAACATACATCACAGGAATGCCTGTTTTTAGCGAAGTTGTAAACGAAGCCACATCGCACGACCTACGAGTGTTAATTCCTCTGGTTATTCTTGTGGTTGTTTTAGTTCTTTTTATATCATTTAGGCGTTTTTCGGGAGTTGTTTTACCACTCTTAACTGTCATAGTTTCTACCATCTGGGCAATAGGAGCTATGGGCTTGTTTTCTGTTCCACTTTCAATACTTTCTACAGTGTTGCCTGTAATATTGATAGCCGTTGGTTCTGCTTATGGAATACATGTGATCAATAGTTACTATGATGAGGCAAGAAAAGAAAACGTCCTAACAAAAGAAGAACATAAAAGATTGGTTATTGAAGCTGTTAGTGAAGTAATTCAACCTGTACTACTAGCTACCATTACCACTTTTGCAGGTTTTTTCTCTTTTTGTTTTACATCTGTTTCTCCAATTTTTGAATTTGGGCTTTTCTCTAGTCTTGGCATTCTTTTTGCTTTTTTAATATCCATCACATTAATTCCCTCTATACTAATAATTAGAGGACCTAAAAAGATGGCTCCACGTGGTGATTTAATCGTAGAAGGAATAGACTTTAGTAAGATTGATTCTTTCCTTGCTCGTACGTTTGTGGTTATTACAGACCACAAACGTTCTGTAATGATTTTTGCTTTTACAGCAATTATTATTTCTTTTTTTGGAATTAGACATCTTGATATTGATAATGTATTTATGGAATATTTTGAACAAGATGTTTCTGTAGTTAAATCTGATGCATTCATTAGAGAAAAATTTGGTGGCTCTAAGCTTCTTAACATAGTGGTGAGTTCAGAAAAAGAGGGGAGAGTTGTCTCTTCAGAAGTGCTAAAGGCATGTGATGAACTATCTCTTTACTTAACAAAAGAAGTGAAGGATGTTGGTAAGGTAACATCTTTGGTTGAGATACTTAAAAGAGTTAATCAAGTTTATAACGCAGATGAAAGTCCTGAAGGTATTAAGCCTATAGAGAGTGTGCAAGACGGAAATTCAGATTTCGGTGACTTTGGTGATGAAGATGTCTTGGATGCAAGAATACCAGAAGAAACAAATGATGAGAAGAAGCCAGTAGAAGGAAAAACTTACACTCAAGAAGAATTGCTTGAAATGCTTCATAACATTGTTTGTGAGCGAGAACAACGCCATATTTCAGCGGATGAAGTGTTTACAGAACTTTCCAAAAAAGTTAATTACAATGGCATGGCTTATTATGAAATACCGACATCAATAAAAAAATATGGAAAAAATAATAATGAAGAACTAGATGCTTTAATACAAAACTATTTATTGCTCGTTGCTGGAAATGCTGATGGAATGGTTGACAACATCTATAATCCAAAAGCATTAAAGATTAACGTGCAACTTCGTACAACTGGGCAAAAAGATACTGATAAGGTTTTGCAGGTCATTAATGAGTTTATAGAAAGTAATTTTCCTAAAGATATTAGTGTAAAGATTGGCGGTTCTGTTTTGGTTGAAAAATCTCTTAATAACCTAGTAGTTCAATCTCAATTGATTTCTGTTAGTATTTCTCTGATAATTGTTTTTTTGATTTTATCTATCTATTACAAATCTCTTGTGGCAGGTTTGATTGGTGTTATTCCTCTTATAATTTCAATTTTACTGAATTTTGCTTTTATGGGATTTTTCAAGATAAAGTTAAATATTGGCACAGCTATGGTGGCAAGTTTTGCTATAGGCATTGGAATTGATTATACAATTCACTATCTTGCAGCGTATCAAAAGGAAATTGCAAAGCATGAAACAGAAGACTTATTTCTTTATGCAACATTTCTAGGCTCAGGGAAGGCAATACTTTTTAATGCAACTTCTGTGGGTTTGGGCTTTGCTGTTCTTACTTTTTCAAAATTTAACATGCTTTCAGAATTAGGTTTTTTAATTGCTCTAATTATGGTAACTAGTTCACTTGGTTCTCTGACAGTGTTGCCAACATTGCTAACAATTATTAAACCCAAGTTTTTTCACAAAAATGTGAAAATAATTAAAGGTAACAATGATTGATTTAGAAGAAATAGATTACAGAACTCTCATCTATGAGCGTTTTGGTAATGTGAGGCGTGCAAGAGGTTTTTATCTATACACTGATAAAAAAGTGAGACTTCTTGATATGTATCTTTCTGATGGGAGAGCAGTATTAGGACACAAAACAGGACGGATTTTAACAACATTTAAAAGAGAGCTTGATAAGGGGCTTTTTGGGGTATACCCATCAAAGAATATGAGTCTATTAAAACGAGCCTTGAGGTGTCTTTTTCCCAAATACGAAAGTTTAATTTGTGCAACAAAAGAAAAAGCTACTGACATAATGAAAGAAACATTAGGCATTCCCATTAAAGATATTGTTATCTATAGGCATTTTCTGGATAAAGACTTTGGCAATTGCTTTTTGTTTTTGCCTTATCCTTCCTTGAACACTAGTATTATTTTATATAAAGATATAGAAATTGCTTCTTCGAAAGAAGATTTTATATTGCCAGCCGAAGCTGGTAGCATAGCTTTGTTTATATATGATGTGATTGCAAGCAAAAAAAGACGTGAAAATGGAGCTTGTGTGCATTCTATGCACAGCAAAAAACTATCCAAAAAAGAAGAAAAAACACAAAAGGAAATTGGTAAATTGTTTCCAGTATTAGAAACTTTTTTTGATATTGAAGGACGATACTTATTCTTTAAAGGCGATGAGGATGCATACGAAAAGTTTTTTATCTTGGCTCTTGAAAATCACATCTTATTATCTCCATCTATTGCAACACCTTCAATCTTTCCAACCATAGAAAATTATAGTCAATTGATTTCTTTTATTAAAAGCAAAATATAGGTCTATTTATATGGTTTATGAAAACGGTTTGTGTAGAAAAAAGCTTACATTTTCTCTTTTAGACTAATGCTATGAGTAGCTAATACTAACAACTAAACTTTTACACAAATGAAAAAAGGCGACATCAATGTTTTTTAGCCACCAATATCGCCTTCAAGATGCTTTATTAAAGTTTTATCAATGGTAAAACTATTTTATTACAACAAATACTCAATACTATTTCCGTTAAACTCCATTTTGAAAGTTCCTGCAAAAGCTCCTGTTGTTGTAAGAGTAAGTTCACCATCTTTTGCATCAGTAATCACACAATTCAATGTTATAGAAGAATTCTGATCATCATTTAAAGCAAAGGAATCAGATTGGGCTATCTGGCAAGTTCCACTAAAATTATCCCTAACACTATTTTTGCTAGTACCTAATCTAATATGAGCTATACTATTATTAGCTTTTTCAGGAAACAAACCTACCCATCTTTCTCCTGAAGTATAACTGTTGTCATAGCGTCCTAGTTGTTGACACCATTTTTTATTATTATCATAGGCCATTTTCGCAGTAAAACTTTCGCCATTATTTCCGGTACTATAGCTAAATATGTATTCCAGCTTTGCATTTTCTATATTTTCTTTCACTGATTGACTTTGTTTTTCCGTTAGTTTTTCGACAAGCTCGCTATCAGGTGTATTTTCGGGAATGCCCATACGCATGCAAATTTTTTTTTTAATGCCACCGAGTTCATCTTTAACTTCTTAAAAAAACTTGCATTTTCCTATAAAGCAGTATATAGTTACTATTAGTATGAAAGTTTTAAAAAGCGATTATAAATACCGGCATTCTTACAAAAAAATATTGTGCAAAAAGGGGGTTGACAAAAAAGCA
>CAJPOH010000168.1 GCA_905372205.1 uncultured Treponema sp. | reverse complement strand
GTCATAGGGAAGAGGGGAACTACTTGCTTTGATCAAGGGGTTCCCCTCTTCCCTATAAAACGCTTTCATAAATGGCAATTTATATCAATTTGAAATATAGGGTCTTAGGGGCAACGCCCCTAAAACATTTCCCCCGTCTTTACTATTTCTGCAATTTATAGGATATTTATAGTCAAGGAGGGCTTTTTATGAAAGCACTAGAGAGGTTTAAGAAATATATAGCGTTTGACACAAAGTCAAATGAAGAAAACGCCTGTTGTCCTTCAACTCCCGGTCAATTGGTGTTGGGCAAGGCTCTTGTGGAAGAGTTGAGGAGTTTTGGGCTAGAAGCAGAGCAAGATGAACACGGCTATGTTTATTCGTGCTTAAAGGGAAACTCCCCCGAATGCAAAAAGACGATTGGCTTTATTGCCCATATGGACACAGCTCCAGATTTGGATGGAAAGTGCGTGAACCCACAGGTGTTTGTTTATGAAGGCGGGGATATTAAGCTCAATGATGAATATTCAATGACCGTGAAAGAGTTTCCTTTTTTGAATGATTTGGTTGGTCAAGAAGTGGTAACCACAGACGGCACTACGCTTTTGGGTGCTGATGATAAGTCGGGGATCACTATCATTATGGGGGCTATTGAATACCTCATCGCTCACCCCGAAATTAAGCACGGCGATATAAAGATAGGTTTTACTCCCGACGAAGAAATTGGGCGTGGGGCAGATCTCTTTGATGTGAAGAAGTTTGGTGCAGATTTTGCATATACAATCGATGGCGGGCCTTTGGGCGAGCTTGAGTATGAGAACTTTAATGCGGCGGGGGCAAAGATTACGATACAGGGCAAGAATGTTCATCCTGGCTCTGCTAAGAATGTGATGATCAACTCTTTGGCTGTTGCAATGGAGCTTGAGGCAATGCTTCCAAAAGAGCAAAAGCCAGAGTTTACGGAAAAATATGAAGGTTTTATTCATCTTTGCTCCTTGCAAGGTGCTGTAGACGAAACAAAAATGAGCTATATAGTGCGAGATCATTCTATGGAAAAGTTTAATCATAAAAAGCAGATGTTGGAAAAGGCTGTCGAGTTTCTGAATGTGAAGTATGGCGATGTAGTCAAGTTGGATATGAAAGACTATTACTACAATATGAAAGACAAGATTGCTCCTTGTATGGAGATTATAGAGCTTGCAAAGACATCGATGGAAGAGATCGGGATTAAGCCTATTGTCCAACCCATTAGAGGAGGAACTGACGGAGCTCGTCTTTCGTTTATGGGTCTTCCTTGCCCAAACATTTTTGCAGGTGGTTATAACTTCCACGGACGCTTTGAGATTGTCCCGACAAAGTCG
This sequence comes from uncultured Treponema sp., assembly GCA_905372205.1. Lineage (GTDB taxonomy): Bacteria > Spirochaetota > Spirochaetia > Treponematales > Treponemataceae > Treponema_B. The sequence continues at coordinate 2,461 of CAJPOH010000168.1, read as the reverse complement.
ATAGAAAAGGGAATAGAGCTATTGGTTAGAATAAGTGCGAATGTTGCTAAGATGAAATAAAGAGGCTCAAGCGTTAGCGTTGAAGAAGGTGGCTCGGGAGCACTGAAAAAGGCATCCTTTGTGGATGCCTTTTTTGTTTGGGGGCAAGGCCTTTGTTGAAGGCTTAAGAATTGGTTAGTGCAAGGTCGGCGGGCTGTGCTAGATTCTTTTTCTGATGAGTGGCCTTCACTTTCATTGCAATCTTGCCCTCTTCTAGGTCTACAATGACGGAAGAGCCAGAGAACACTTTTTCTTCAATAATCATCATTGCAAGATTTTCTTCTATTTCTGTTTGGATTAGGCGTCGCATAGGTCTAGCACCATAGCTTGGCTCATAGCCTTTTTTAACAAAATAGGAGATAGCACTTTCTGTTAGGCTGAGGCTTAGCTCCTTTTCTTTTAGCCTTTTTTCTAGCTTTTTAAGTTCTAGCAACAGAATCTTTTCTATAGATTCTTTATTAAGAGGAGCGAATACGACCATATCATCAAGTCTATTCACAAATTCGGGAGAAAGAAAGCGTTTAATTTCAGAAGTTGCATTTGCTTTTATGTCGTTATATGTCATAAGCCCTTCGTTTCCAAGATTAAAGCCCGGAATGGAATCTTTAAGGATTGAGCGTGAACCTGCATTGCTAGTCATAATAATAATTGTGTTTCTAAAACTAACCATGCAACCTGAACTATCTTGCAATTCTCCTTCTTCCAACACTTGCAATAAAATATTAAAAACATCTTGATGTGCTTTTTCTATTTCATCCAATAAAAGAATACAATAAGGATTTCTTTTCACTTTTTCTGTTATAAGCCCACCATTTTCAAAACCAACATAACCTGGTGGAGAGCCTATCAACTTTGAAACGGAGTGTTTTTCCATATAATCGCTCATGTCTATGCGAATTAAATTGTGAGAAGAAGCAAACAGATATTCAGAAAGTGTTTTTGCAAGGAGAGTTTTACCAACGCCTGTAGGTCCTAAAAATAAAAAAGAACCTATTGGGCGGTCTTTAGAGGAAATACCCGCACGAGAACGACGTATGCAAGAAGAAATTAAATCTATGGCTTCATTTTGACCAATCACTTTTTCTTTTAAGATTTTATCTAGCATTTTCATTCGTTGTATATCGCTTTCTGTCATTCTCTCTGAAGGAATACCTGTCATTATTGCAACTGTTTTTGCAACATCTTTTTCATCAATTGGCAAAACTTCAATATCATCAGGATTTTCCCAATTACTTCTTATTGTTATAAGAGATTGTTTTAATTCATTTACTTCGTCTCTGAGAACAATAGCTTTTTCGTAGTCTTGAAATTCAAGCAATCGAGCCTTATCAAATTGCAATTTTTCTATTCTTCTTTCAATTGTCAAAAGCTCGCTTGGCATTTTTTCATTTTCTGTTCTTTTCATCGCACCAACTTCGTCTAAAACATCAATTGCCTTATCAGGAAAAGACCTATCGGGTATATAACGTGCAGACAAACTCACAACTTGCCGTAAAGCCTCATCGCTGTAGCTAACGTTGTGATATTTTTCATAACTTTCTTTAAGCCCAGAAATGATATTAAAAACTTCACTTTCTTCTGGCTCTTTCACAAGTACTTGCTGAAAACGTCGCACCAAAGAAGCATCTTTTTCAAAATATTTTCTGTAGTCCTGCAGGGTTGTAGCTCCTATACAATGAACTTCTCCCCTTGCCAAAGCAGGTTTTAATATATTTGCTGCATCAAGCGAGCCTTGAGAAGAGCCAGCTCCTATGATTGTGTGAATCTCGTCAATAAACAAAATTATATTTTTTGCTTTTGACACTTTTTTAATTATTGTTTTTAGTTTTGCTTCAAATTGACCTCGTAATTGAGTTCCTGCTACTAAAGAAGCCAAGTCTAAAACAAGAATCTTATTACCTCTTAAAACACGAGGCACACGGTCCTCTATAATTGCACGTGCCAAACCTTCAACAATAGCAGTTTTTCCAACGCCAGGATCTCCTAAAAGCATTGGATTATTCTTGTTTTTTCTTGATAATATTTGAATTAGTCTAGTGATTTCTTTTTCACGCCCTATAATAGGATCGCTTGAAGAAGCAACTTTGCTTGTTAAATCATAAGTTAGTTCAGAAAATTTAGCCTTAGGATTATCTAAAAACGATGAAGTTCCATTACTCTTGTTTTTAATCTCTTTGTTATAAAAAAGCCGACACACTTGTTCAAGTTGCATCATATCTATATTATTATCGCCAATATAGATGTGCAAAAATGTGTTAGGATTGGCTATCATTGCCAAGATTACATGCCCTGTAGTTAGATATGAATGTTTTAATTTTTCTGCTATAGCATTACTTTCAAACAAAAGTTGGTTCGTTTTATCAGATCGTTGGAGTTTGGTAAGCTCAGCACCTCTAGTTTTTATGTTTAGTCTACTTTCTAA
>CAJPOH010000167.1 GCA_905372205.1 uncultured Treponema sp. | reverse complement strand
CTTTATATTCTATAATAAGTGAAGCACAATAAGCTGCTTCAATATCTTGATTTTCTAAGATTACAACTTGAACTGCTTCTCCTCCTTTACGCGTTGGCATTAAATTCTTTTTAAATCTCTCGGTGTTATGTGTTATTATAGAATTAGCAACCTTTAATATATTTTCTTTTGAACGATAGTTTTCTTCAAGCGTAATACTCTCTGTTCTTTTAAACATTGTTTGAAAATTTAAAATATTTTTAATCTCAGCCCCTCTAAACTTATATATTGCTTGGTCTTCGTCTCCTACAACGCAAAGATACTGCCCCTCACCTGCAAGAAGTTTTAATAATTCAACTTGTGCAATATTTGTATCTTGATATTCATCAACCAAGATAACAGAAAACTTATTTTGCATTTTTGCACGAATAGTCAAGTTATCTTTTAATATTTGCTGAGTAAGCAAAATTAAGTCTCCAAAATCAACATTTTGAGTTATTTTTAGCCTATTTTGATATTCAGAATATATTTTTCTAAATACATCGCTTGAATCAATTTTATAGAGTTCCTCAGATTCGGGAGTGAGGCAATAATCCTTTGCACGCGAGATTTTTTCAAAAAAATAAGAAACTTCCTTGTTGGTTAATTCAACTTCAAATGTTTGATTGCTAGAAGGAATTTCAATAGCTTTTGCAAAGTTATATTCTGCTTTTTCTTTTTCTGTGATTATAAGCTTAATGTGTGCCAAAAGTGAGCATGAAGCTTCAACATCATAAATGGTAAAATACGGATTTAAACCTATATCTCTTGCAAATTGACGCAAAAACCAAACACCAAAAGAATGAAATGTTTTTATCACTGCATCTTCTGCTAATTTTGAAAGTTGCATAGCTCGCTCTTTCATTTCTTTTGCTGCCTTATTTGTGAAAGTGAGAGCTAAAATTGAAGAGGGAGTTACATTTAATTTTTCTATCAAATAAGCTATCTTAGTCGTGATAACCCTAGTTTTCCCCGAACCTGCCCCAGCTCTAATTAAAAGTGGCACACCTGAATGGTAGACAGCCTTTTTTTGCATTTCATTAAGTTTCTCAAGACATTCGTCAAGTATTTTTTTTTCTTCTGTCATAGATGAATAAAGAGTATAACACAGAGATTGTAATTCTTCTATCAGTGCACAAAATAAAATCTCTTGTAATTTTTGTTTTAGCAATATCAAAACTGCTAATTTTTATTTTCAAGATGCCTGTCAATAAACTTAGAAAACCTATCTGACCTAAAAAGATATATACATAGAAAAATAAATGCTACAAAAAGAACGATCCCAAATATTTGAAAATACTTACCTCCCGACCTACCAAAAAAATAAATAATCCAAAAAAGAGCTGATGTGTTGCAAAGGGCAGCAATAGCATCAAAAATCAAAAATTTTATGAAGCAGAAATTTACAAACCCAGATGTCATGGACATAACATTTCTCACTCCAAAAGGAATAAATCGGACAATTAAATATGTGAATATTCCATACTTATTCAGAGCTTTAGAAAATCTTATCGTATTTTCTTCCTTAACTATACGAGGAAACAACTTAATAGAAATAAAACCTCGTCCTAAAAGCCAACCCCAAAAATATACAATGCAATCACTTATTACAGCACCAAAGAAAATTGCAAGATAGAATGGTGCTATGCGGGCTTTTTCTGTTTGGCACAAAATAGCACTTGTAATAACCAAAACATCTTCAGAGATGGGAAGATTGAAACCACCTAGCAACAGAGCAATAAAAATAACTAGAGGAAAACTATGCACATGACAATTCAACCATGCTAATATTGGATCCATAGACCACTCTTTAAAGAATCTTATCTAACGATAGTAAGACAGCATCAAGTGAACCTACCAAGTTTTTCATTTTAATTTCGTTTTTGCATGTCATCAGACGTTGAAATACATACAAAGCCTTTTTAATAGTAGTTCCTATTTTTCCATTTATGTTTAACTCACCTTTCAACATCCATTTTGAAATACACAACAAACCTTCAAATAAAACAGCCTTAACAATACCTTGCAACAAAGCCTCTTTTGTTATAATTACTGAAAATATACCAAAAAGATTATATTCAAAAAGAACATAGCCATAAGGTTGAAATAGATTAATTAGCACAATACATAAGAAAGTAAATATGAGGTGAAAAATATTGATTTTAACTTTTTCTATAACACAGAGAATCAATGCAGAAGCAAAAATCACAATTTTCACTTCAGGCAAATCTATAAACAACAATAAAAGAATTAAAAAACCACCTACAACAAAACGATAGACACTAGAAGATTCCCTTGCGGTGCTGTAATTTTTTTTTTCATAGCTTGCTACCTCAATTTCACCTGTCAAAAGACCATCATACCAAATTGAAGAAAGGTAGAAACTATTTGCAAATAAACCTATTAGTAGAGAAGTTATAAGGGAAAACACCATCATAGGTGGTAATATATACCAAGCTCCCACTCCAAAAAGCACATAACGTGCAAAAAACCATTGGGCAATATTAGAAACCAATGCCCCCAACATGCTTATCCCAATAAATGAAATCAATCTTTTTTTTCTCAGAAAATTAAGGATATATATTACAGAGCCAGAGCTAAAAGTTCCAATAAAAGAGAAGATGATAACGTAAGAAAAAATAGTTCCTGAAAGCATAGCTTGCCCTATCACTTTAACTAACAACAACAGAAAAAAAGAACGCGTGGAAAGCACATCCATAGCAAGCATTAAAGCTAAATTTGCAAGGCCTAAACGAAAAAAAACAACAGGCTTTGGAATCATCACGTCTACCAAAGAGAGGAAGAAACATAAACCGGCAAATAAAGGTAATTCTTTATCCTCTAATGACACCCTGAGCATCCCGAACACCCACAAGAATCTTCACCAGAACTTCCACAGCCACAACTACAGGAATGAGAAAAAAACTGTGCAATTTCATCATCAGTTGCCATTCTTGAAGAAATAATTTTTATATCAAAGTGAAGTGTTTCTCCAGCTAGCGGGTGGTTTGCATCTATAGTAACTGAATCATCTCCAACTTCTATAACACGCACCCCCATACCATGATGACCTTCAGTTTCAAATTCCATACCTACTTCAATCTTAACATTAGGTGGAAATTGCTTTCTATCAACTTTGAAAACCAATTTTTCGTTATATTCACCGTACCCATCTTTTGGAGCTACGGTAACCGAGAGTTCTTCACCTTCATCTCTGCCCATTAAAGCAGTTTCAAGACCAGGAACAATCATTCCAAGACCATGAATATATTCCAAAGGTCCCATTTCAACTGAAGAATCTAGAACTTCGCCATTTTCGTCTTTTAATGTGTACTCAAGAGTAACTAAAGAATTCTTTGTAATTTGCATAAGTAGCGATATGGTATACTTTTCTGTAAGTAAATTCAATCCGTAGGAGGTTTACTAGTTTTGTGTAGAATGTAGCATATTTCTATCTCATCTTTTCAATCTGCCAGTTATCCAAAGTGCGTTTGTCTTGGGCGATAATAGCTCCTATCAAGAAAATATTTTTATTGGTAGCTCCGTGCTTTTCTGCATAGCCAGCATCTTTAATTTGAAGAAGTGCCTCACTAGGCTCTCCTCCCACCTTAAACTCAAAAATATAAATGCTGTCTTGAGTTTCCACTTCAACATCAGAGCGCCCCATAGAGCTATGCACTTCTGTCTTAACATACTGACCCATCAAAATAAAAATGAGATATATAGCTGTTTGATAATTATGTTCTCGCAAAAAGAGTTTATCTTCAGGTAAGGAATCATATGGA
>CAJPOH010000166.1 GCA_905372205.1 uncultured Treponema sp. | reverse complement strand
GTCATGACCTTCTGTTCCTTTTATGCAATGAAGGACAGGCAATTTTTTCCCCTCTAATGTGTTAAGATATTCTTTTGTATGTGTGTCAAGAGTGGCAATAACCAAATCATTTCTTTCACTATAACTTTTGATTTTCTCTGTAACATTTTCAACAATATTCAAAGCATCGCTAGAACCTAAAGAGCCTTGAATAAAATCATTTTGCATATCAACAACAATCAAAATCTTTTTTTTCATAATACGCACATCCAACTAATCTATATTCTAAAAGATACTAATTATTCAAATTTCCTATACATTTTGGCTAACTCATCAAATTCACTATTCATTTTTTTGTTTAGAGACTTCATACCATCAATGTCGTCGTTAGCATATTTAGACTTCATTCTTATAATTTCTTCTTTCACATTCATGTTCATTATCTTGTATAGAGGGCATCCATTTTTTATAAGAGTGAAAGAACGACGATAGAATGCAACTATAGTGGTAATAATGATAATTTGTTTATGTGGAGCAGAAAACATATCTATATCATCAAATGAATTTTGTTGCAAAAAGCCTTGCTTGATCATATCACAACAAACCAACAAGATCCTGTCTGTGTCAGGCAAGGCATCTTCACCAATCAAGTGTACTATCTGCTGTAGCTTTTGCTCTCGTTTCAAAATAGATAAAGCCTCCAAACGTATCCTTGCCCATTCTTCATCAAAAGCATTCCACCATTCCTTAATCTGTTCTGCATATTCAGAATAAGATGTTGTCCAGCTAATTGCAGGATAATGCCTACTATTAGCAAGCTCCCTATCCAAGCCCCAAAAACATCTGACAAAACGTTTTGTGTGTCCTGTAACAGGTTCTGAAAAGTCACCACCAGGAGGAGAAACTGCCCCAATTATTGAAACAGAACCCTTTTTTTCATCAAATGTCTCAACTAAGCCAGCTCGTTCATAGAACTCTGCAAGTCGTGTTGGTAAATATGCTGGAAATCCTTCTTCTGCAGGCATCTCTTCCATACGTCCAGAAAGCTCTCTTAAAGCTTCTGCCCATCGGCTAGTGGAATCTGCCATGATTGCAACATCAAGCCCCATGTCTCTATAATATTCTGCAATTGTTACGCCTGAATATAGCGACATTTCTCTAGCAGCAACTGGCATGTTAGAAGTATTTGCTATTAAAACAGTGCGTTCCATCAAAGAACGTCCAGTTCTTGGATCAATCAAAGCTGGGAATTCGTTTAAGACATCTGTCATTTCATTTCCACGCTCTCCACAACCAATATAGACGATGATGTCTGCATTGCACCACTTAGCAATTGCGTGTTGTGTCATTGTCTTTCCTGTGCCAAAGCCACCAGGTATGCAAGAAACGCCTCCCTTTGCAATAGGAAAAAACACATCAATAACACGAGTACCTGTTAAAAGAGGTTCTGTAGCAGTTAGCTTTTTTATAAAAGGTCTCATCTTTCTAACTGGCCAATAATGAATCATATAGATGCTTTCATCTAAGTCTGTTTTGGCTACAACCTCATTAATTGTGTAATCCCCTTCAATAGCTAAAGAGACAATCTTAGAGCCTTCAATATTGGGATCTAGCATTATCTTATGTTTAACTGACGAAGTTTCTTGCACATATCCCAAACAAAGCCCTTTTTTTGCTTTAATGGGAAGTTCATCGTTCTTAAAAGCTGGAACAAAGTGCCATTTCTTTTTATCATCTAAGGGAGTAGCTTTTTCTCCTGATGTCAGAAAATACCCGTATTTTGAAAAAAGTTCACTCAATGGGCGTTGGATGCCATCATAGATATTACCAATAAGACCAGGCCCTAGCATAATGGAAAGAGGTCGCAAAAAACAAACTACTTCATCCCCTATACGAAGACCTGTATCATCTTCATACACTTGAATTGTCGCTTCATCTCCTGAAAGTCTTATAATTTCTCCAGTGAGTTTGTCTTTTCCAACTTCCACAACATCATATAGCCCACAACTAGACATACCTTTTGCATAGATTATAGGACCTAAAACACGTGTTATATATCCTTTTATACTCACTTTAAAGACTCCCCAAATAATACACTTGCTAAATTCTCTTTTTTTTCATCAAAAACATTCTTTTTAGCTTGCTCTATTCCAGCTTTGCATATAAAAGTTTTTTCAACATCTTCTATAATAAGACCTTCATATACTCCTGAAAGATGTTTTTCATTATGATTAGCTTGCCTATATTCTTTTATACTGGCACTACAAAAAACATGAGAAGCCAATTTTTCAACTTCATTTTTATCAAAACCTGAATATTTTATTGTTATAGTTTTATTGTCTACTACTGGTTTAAACTTTTCTAGCATAGTTTTTATAATTTCTAATTTTTTATCAACACTCAGTGAAGTAAAATACGTTTCTAATGCTTCATTCAAGAGATTTTCAACATATTCCATTTTCTTTTTCCATTTTTTTAACGGCAGAGTTACAAAAATAGAATCCTTATATTTTTGAATCTTATCTGAGTAGATTTCTTTTTGTTCTTCTTCTAACTTTTCAAGTTTTTCATCTAAGCTTTTTCTTAAAGCTTCTATTTCAAGGTTAGCATTTTTTAATATACGATCAGCTTTTTTTCTAGCTTCTTCTTTTATTTCTTCTCCAATAACATCAGACGAATGCAAAACTTCCATAACACTTACCCTTAAATATGAACTCCAACTGCTTCTCTAATAGCATCTTGCAAGGATTTTTTTCCTTCCATAGTACCTTGCAAACAAGGAATTTCTACAATTAGAGGATAGTCTCCTTTTAACTGCCATTGAATTATCTCCTCATGCAGATATTCGCTTATTTGTTCACTAATAATCAAAATTTTCACACCTTTCATATCAGAAGGAGTTTCTGCTGTTAGAGCATTAAAATGAAGCAAGGCTTCTTCTCTTGAAGTTGCAATAAAACCTTTCACTCCAACAAGAGAAAAAGCTACAACTAGCTCACGTTCTGCAATAATACTATACGTCATACCCTAAAGTAGTATAATCAAAAGGGCAACTAAAAAGCCCCAAAGACAAATACCTTCTGCAAGACCCACAAAAGGAATTGCTTTTCCCGAAACTTCTGGTTTTTCACTCATTGCCCCCATAGCAGCCGCTCCAATTTTTCCAACTGCAAAACCACCTGCAATGCAAGCAATACCTACAGCGATTGCTGCAGACAAATACTTAAAGGATGCAGTTTGTGCTTGCACTTCTTTTTCATTTTTTGCATCTTCTTCACTAGGAGTTGCAAAAAGAGCTAAGCATGAAAAAATTAAAAACACTAAAACAAGTCTTCTCTTATACATTTATATTTTCCTCCAGAGATTATACTACGATATTTTTAAGATATACTTACACACTTTTATATTCAAACTTGAAAGGCTTAAATTCAACACCTGTTTCTGTAAAAAACTTTGAGAAAAACTCATAATATTGAAGTCTAATCACTTGAATCGAAACAATTAAGCTTTCTAGTAAGATAATGATAGCATTTCCAACAATACTAACTAAAAGTCCCATAGAAAGATAGCCACCAACTAAATCAGTAAGTTTAAAAACAATAAAACTCAAAACAGCATGAGATAATGCAAAAGCCCCAACACGCAAAAAACTCACAGAATTAGAAATAAATGTGGAAAGCAATTCCAAAATCTCAACAAAACCTTGTATCACTCCTGCAAATATACCATTTTCTAAAATTGGAGTTTCTTTTTTGATAATTCTTTCTAATGGCTCACCAAAAAACACCAACAAAAGAGTTGTTGCAATAAAAATGCTATCAAACATCACAAC
>CAJPOH010000165.1 GCA_905372205.1 uncultured Treponema sp. | reverse complement strand
TCACAATGTACTGCCCCCATTCTGTACAGCATTGGGTGTGCAAACCCCGCTATATCGCGTCCGCATTCTGTACAGCAACGAGGGTGAATGCTGTACAGAATAGAGGTTGCATTCTGTACTGTATCGCAATACATTCATATTTTGCATAGATGATCAAAAACTTCTTTGTACTTTATTAAGGTATTTAAGGAAGATTTATGCTTAACTAAGTTTTTAAACCAGCAGTTATCGGCAATAAACTAGAAAAGTTTAATAAATATTGCAAAATAAAGACGGTTTTATCTTGAATTTAAAATGATATTATTGTAGAGTAAGTGGATAACAACTCTACAGACGAGGGGAATTAGCTCAGTTGGCTAGAGCGATTGGTTCGCAATCAATAGGTCGTGGGTTCAAATCCCATATTCTCCATTATCGGCTCTGTTAGTTAATACTTTAATTGTTTTTTACGCAAAGCATGGAAGCTTTGTGCTTTTTATATTATTCCAAGGAGGAATTATGGTTATTAATCACAACATGAGTGCAATGTTTGCACAAAGAACTCAAGGGATTACAACTCGAGCAATTGGTAAGGACATCGAAAAGCTTGCTGCAGGTTATCGTATTAATCGTGCAGGTGATGATGCTTCTGGATTGGCTGTATCTGAGAAAATGAGAAGTCAAATTAGAGGTTTGAATCAAGCTTCTGCAAATGCTTCAAATGGAATCAACTTTATTCAAGTTAGCGAGGCTTACTTACAAGAAACTACTGACATCATGCAACGCATCAGAGAACTTGCCGTTCAAGCTGCTAACGGTATTTATTCAGCTGAAGATAGAATGCAAATTCAAGTTGAAGTTTCACAACTTGTTGCTGAAGTCGACAGAGTTGCAAGTACTGCTCAATTCAATGGTATGAATATGCTCACAGGTCGTTTTGCAAGAGCAGAAGGTGAAAATGTTGTTACATCTTCTATGTGGTTTCACATTGGTGCCAATATGGATCAGAGAATGAGAGTTTATATTGGAACCATGACAGCTACTTCTTTGGGAATAAGGAACATCGCTGATGGTTCTATTATGACTATAGAAACAATGGACGAAGCAAACAAGAGTATCGGTGTTATTGATGCTGCATTAAAGGTTATCAATAAACAAAGAGCTGATCTTGGTGCTTATCAAAACAGAATGGAACTCACCGTTATTGGTATCGATGTTGCTGCAGAAAACTTGCAGGCTTCAGAATCAAGAATCCGTGATGTTGATATGGCTAAGCAGATGGTTGAATATACAAAGAACCAAGTTCTTTCACAAAGTGGGACTGCTATGTTGGCACAGGCAAATGCTAATAGCCAATTAGTATTGTCATTGTTAAGGTAGTAGATTAAAAACATTTTTGACAAGTGGTTTTGAATAATCACTTGTCGGCTATTTGTGGCTTTACTATAAAGCTATTTATTTTCATATTTACTTGAAAAAAGTTTACTCTTTTCAATCTGTATTGCGTAATGTTATCACCTGATATGTTCAGGTGATAATGTTGTGCTTATTTGAATATTGTGTATACGCTTTCTTAAAGTTGCAAGTAGCACACTTTGGGAGGGAAACTATGGTAATAAATCATAACATGAGTGCAATGTTTGCACAAAGAACAAGCGGAATAATAGAAACTGGACTAGTGAGGAATATTGAAAAACTTTCTAGTGCTATGAGGATTAACCGTGCAGGTGATGATGCTTCTGGTTTGGCTGTGTCTGAAAAGATGAGAAGTCAAATTAGAGGGTTAAACAAGGCGGGTGAGAATATTCAAAACGGAGTTTCTTTTATTCAAACAACAGAAGGTTATCTTGCAGAAACTACTGATATTATTCAAAGGTTGAGAGAGCTTTCCGTTCAGGCAGCTAATGGTATTTATTCTTCGGAAGATAGAATGCAGATTCAAGTTGAAGTTTCACAGCTTGTTGCTGAAGTGGATAGAATTGCCAGTGTAGCTCAGTTTAATGGAATGAACATTTTGACAGGACGTTTCGCTCATGATTCTGCTCTTGACACAATGCAACTCCATGTTGGTGCTAATATGGATCAAAATGCTAAGATATTTATTGGCACTATGACGGCAACAGCACTTGGAATTGTTGGGGAGCAAGCAGAAGGAAAAAGCAGTATGGTTTCTGTTGCAACAGTGGAGTCTGCTAATCTTGCTATTGGCACTCTCGATAATGCGTTGCATATCGTTAATAAACAACGTGCAGATCTTGGGGCTTACCAAAATAGGTTTGAGACAGCTTATAATGGAATAATGATTGCATCTGAGAATTTGCAAGCAGCAGAGTCAAGAATCCGTGATGTTGATATGGCAAAAGAGATGGTTGAATATACAAGAAATCAAATTCTTATTCAATCAGGTAATGCTATGTTGGCACAGGCAAATGCAGAACCTCAAGCTGTTATTAAATTGTTACAGTAGGATGTGATAAAAAGAGAAAGCCGGATGTCGTCTTTTTTTATTGTATTAAGTGGTGGAGGTGACTTCCTTTTTTGAGAAACGGGAAGTGCTTGCTTTGCTTCCCTGTTTCTCTTTTTTTAAGAAGTGCGTTTATGTGGAGGATTACTTTATGGAAATTGCTAATATAGCTCGAAACTCACATCTAAAAGAAAGAGAATATACTGATGTTAATGCTTCTTCAAAAGTTGTAGTTCAAAATATAGAAAATATGGCAGGTGAAAATGAGCCTGCCATTAGTGCAAGGTCTTTTGATCCAACATTGTTACGAAGAGTGGTAGATCAAATTAGAAACACCTTTAATATGTTTGATAAACGTCTTCATTTCCGCGTAAATACGGAAGCTAACACCGTTGTGGTAGAAGTGGTCGATTCTAAGACAAATACTGTCATTAGGGAGATTCCATCAGAAGAGATGCAAGAAGTAAAAAGAAAAATAGAAGCAGCTACAGGCACTTTTATAGACGTAAATGCTTAAATCTTTCTTAAAATCTAAATAGTAATTTCTTTGTTTTCTATTATATGTCTCTTTCTTTTGAGTAAAGTTTTCTGTTGCCTTGTTTGCCTATTTCTCTAATCATCCCCAATTTTTTGAAAAACCACACAACATAGCTACTACGTCTTTTATATCCGCACTTTTCTATATCTTCTGTTGTGAAAGTTTTTGATAACCTAGATAAAATTGATAAAAGCACCCCTTCAATATTCTCATAAAACTCCTCACTTATTATCTTGCTTAGTTCTTTTTCAATAATTCTCGCATTTTTATACCTACTTTTTCCTTTTTTATCATCTATCTTAGTTGTAACACTTTCTATGTAAACTATTCTAACTTTTAAGTTTTTTTCGTTGATTAAGTGCTTAATTGCTGATATTTCTTGGCAAATCTGGAATATTGAACCATGCAGGGGACTTAAATGAAAGCTTTTCTCTTTTCCTTCTGCATCTAATGTTTTTATATATGTGTTGACAGAAATTGGATACACTATTTCTATAACATAATCCTTTATTAAATCTTCCAGTTTTTTTTTCATGTTGCGAAAATTGCAAGTTTGAATTTCTATAATCTTATTATCATTGCATAAAATATCGCATACATATTTACCAACGATGCATTCTTTTTTAGCATTTACAGGGCAATAAATATCTTTTAGTTTGTTATGTAAAGAATTTTCGTTTAATGTTTCAATCACAAATATTCACCATAGAGTTCATTTAATGAAAGTTGTTCTAAAACGTAGAATGTTTGATATATTCCTCTCTCCTCTTTGGTTTGCTTTTTTACAACGTAATAACAAAGAGTTTTAGCGTTTAATGAATGTTTTTGAAGCACCTCACCATAAATATTGATTATAGAAGAAACTGGTAC
>CAJPOH010000164.1 GCA_905372205.1 uncultured Treponema sp. | reverse complement strand
ATATATGTATATGTGTGTGTTTATTGCTTGGCATAATGGCTTTTTCTGATGAAAGATAATAAAATAATGATGAGATAGACACATTTATAGTTTAACACAATTCTATCATTAAGTAAGACTTTTTCATAAAAACTTTGGAAGTAGAATAGGAGCAAAAAATGAAAAAACTTATTTCTATTTTTCTCTTGCTTGGTATTGTTTCAACACTTGCGGTTGCCCAAAAGACAATTGCTATTGCTACATTCGATATTGCAGGCAATGCTGTAAGCAAAGATGAAGCGGATATAATAACAGAGCTTTACATTACAGAGCTTACAGAGGCAGGTTGGGTAATCATGCCTAATAGAGCTAAGTTCACAAAAGTATTGAATGACCTTAAATTTCAAGCAAGTGATTGGTCTGATGCTTCAAAAACAACTAAGCTAGCCAATGCAATGAATATAGATGTGATAAGCACTGGAAAAATTATGAAGCTAGGCTCTAAATTATATATTGTTGCAACATTAATTGATGCAAAAACTGCCCAAGTGCTTTCAACCTCAAAAATGGAAACAGGAAGTGTTGACGATATTCCTAATATATTGACTAAATTTGTTGCAGATTTAACAATGAATAATTCTTCGGAAGCAGTAGATGGATCGTATAGTCTTGGAGATATAGGACCGGGCGGAGGTTTTGTATTTCATAAATGTGGAAGTAGAAGATGGGAGATAAGTAAATTCTTAGGCTACGTATTATCTTATCACGAAGCAATAGAAATATGTGAGCAATATCGCGGTGGAGGATATAATGATTGGTACTTACCCCTTCCAGGAGAGCTTGAGCGCGCCTCTCTAATTTTTCATAAAAGTACGTACGGAGACATCTACAACTCTGAAACTGACATGTTTTGCGATGAGAATATTTATCGGACTTCATGGTGGTATCCCGAAAGTTGTTGTGCATGCGTTATGCAATTTAGCAGTTGTGAAACTGATGATGATGCAACAAGAAGTGATGACTATTATGCTGTTAGAGCAGTGAGAAGTTTTACTGTCTCGGAGCGTTAAGGAAACGCTTAGAATTAAAGCAGGAATGTAGACGGATGATTGCAAAAGATATTATGAGAAAAAAGTTGAACAACGATATTTTAAGTTACGTGATACATAGGATTTATTTCGAGCGAGATTTTCTCATGATACAATTCGTTGCATTGACAAATTACCATTGAGTTTATACACTGAAAAGACTGTGGCTCTTACCTTTAAGAGTACAATATCATTGCATACTTCATACTTAAAATGTTACTCACTTATTAAAGACTAAGGAGGAAATAAGTTTTATTTTATGAAACGCCATTGTGTTACCTTATTGTTTTTGTTGTCCTCATTTTATCTATTTTGTGACAAGCAAATTGGCACTGTTCCTCTTAATTGTACTATTTTGCAATCAGGTGTGATAGAAGACAATGTACCTGTGCTTTCAATAATAGAAAAAAGAGAAGGGCTTATTAGTATAATAGAGGAACGTTTTGTTATCATTGGAAAAGAAAAATTAGGTCCTTTTGATAATGTTCGTAGTTTCATATTTTCTCCTAATGGCAAGACAGTTGCGTTTGAGGCTAAAATAAATGGCAAATGGTATTTATATGAAAAGGATAAAAAAAGAGTTGGACCATTTGATGAAATTCGTATACCTATGTGGAATGAAAAAACTAAAATAGGTTATTTTTACGATGATTCAAGCCTGATTTACAGTACTAGGGTAAATCATAGTTGTTATATATATGCTGGTAGCAAAAAGATAGGACCTTTTAATACCGAACTAATATGGGATTTATTTCTCTATCCTGACAAAAAAACAATTGCTTTTTACTTTTATGCTGATGATCATATTGGTTATGTTCACGTTGGTACAAACGTGTTTGGTCCGTTTAATAGTATAGATTCAATATACTCACCTGATAGACAGGCTATTGCTTTTTTATGTTATCCTGATATAAATGGTGAAAGCTACTACTATGTGATAGGTGAACAACAAATAGGACCGTTTGATTATCATGATTACAGAGTTGGAAGTTTTAGTTTTTCTCTTGAAGGTAAAGCTTATGCATATAGTAGAAAAATAAATGGCAAGTGGTATGTGTTTGTAGATAAAGAAAAAGTAGGTCCGTTTGATAATGTTTATGATGTAGCGATTTCACCCAATGGCGATGCTGTTGCATTTAGTGTTCAAGAAAATGGGAAAAACTATCTTGTAGCGGAGAGGAAATGGATAGAACTTCCCAAAGAACAAACTGCATATGATATACATTTTTCTCCTGATGGAAAAGCTCTTACTTACCGTATTGATAATGGAAGATGGAAAGAAGTAAATATTTGCATAGGAGAAAACATAATTGGTAGAAAAGAAATATTCGGTCCATTTAATCAATCTTCACAACATGAACCATGGTTTGAGTTTTCTCCTGATTATAAAACATTTGCTCTAACTGCAGATATAGACGATGGTGTATATCTTGTTGTTGGAAGAGAAAAGGCAGGTCCGTTTAATAGTGAATATGATGTGTGTAATATTGCTTTTTCTTCTGATAGCAAAGTTTTTAGCTACATTATACGTGTAGATGATGATTGCTATTTTTTTGTAAGAAACAAGAAATTTGGTCCATTTCATGGTTTTATTGGTAATTTGTGGTTTTCTAATGACAATACAGTATCAGGATTTTCTAACATTATTGATTCCTCGATAACTTCTGAAAAAAGTATCGGTTATATTGTGCTTGATGGAAACATATATACAGGTTCAATATGTGGAAATAATGTTATATACATAAAAGACAATAAAATTATGTTAAGATAGCTTTATAAAAAATGGTGAATAAAATCTAGTAGACGAGAAAATGAATTCTATACAGTTTTTTAAGGGAACCTCTAACGACTCTTCTTTTTAGTCAAATATTCTTTAAATATCAAGAATATTTGACAAAACCTCATAAGAGAGAAATTCAAGCTAGACAGAGCCGATGTGGGATGATATTAAATCCGCCAAGCCTTAAAAGCTCTTTTGTCGAAAGTGGAGAATGTGAACGTGGCATCCGTGATGTATCACGTAAAATCTAAGCATAAGACTTAATCCTTAATGTTTTAATTAAGGATTAGGTATGTATTCTAAAACATTATTCAATGCCTGTTCAACAGTTTTTTCAATTCTATGATGTTTAATTCCTCTTTTATCTTAATTAACTTTTCTCATCAGTATCCAAATCTCATAACTAACCTCCAGTAGTTTTATTTTACTCTCTTTTTTATTTTAGGTATCTTTTTAGCTGATACACAGGGTTTATTTCGAGCGAGAGTTAACTAAGATACAATTCGCATAATTGAAAAATTAAACTCTTAGATATATACTCATCTACTAGCTAAGGGTTGGTCTATGCTTGAAAATATATCTATAAAAAATATAGCTTTAATCGATAGTTTGGAAATAAATTTTTCAAAAGGTTTTAATGTGCTTTCAGGAGAAACAGGTGCTGGAAAATCTATATTAATTAGTTCTATTTCATTTTTGCTTGGTGGAAAATCTTCTACAGACATAATAAGACATGGAGCAGAAGAAGCCAGTGTTTCGGGGCTATTTTCAATAAGCAAACATAATGAAAATGCACGCCAATGGCTAATCTTACATCAAATAGAACTTGAAAACGATGAAGTTTTAATAAGACGTACATTAAAAACAAATGGCCGTTCATCTATCTGGATAGAAGGAGTGCAAACTTCTCGAAATGAACTTGTAGATTTCACATCATTTTTAGTAGATATTCATGGACAACATGACCATCAATCCTTATTTAAGATCAGTGAGCATAGAAGACTTT
>CAJPOH010000163.1 GCA_905372205.1 uncultured Treponema sp. | reverse complement strand
AACAAACTAAGAAACAAAAACACAACAAGAGCTACTGCCAGCACTTGCCAAGATAAAATTACTCTTTTGCTCAAAAGAAAAATATCATGCAAAGACATATGCCACTTTATCGAATAAAAAATATAGAAAGTTTAGATTTTTTTTGTGATAGTTTCTGTCCATTTTTGCATTAATATACCAAAAGCTACGCTTACATTTATAGAAGCTTTTATTCCATACATCTGAATACTAACAATACTATCTGCTTTCTTTAAAATCTCAGCACTTATACCTAGCTCTTCATTACCAACAACGGCAATTCCTTCTTTTGGAAAATGGAAGTTAGTTATATCTTCTCCTCCAGTTTCCAGAGCAATAATGGGAAGATTTGGAAGCTTTTCCATTGCTATATGCTCCCATTTTAAATAGTCAGTAGTCCCCATCGCTACACGTTTTGCTTTAGGATTTTCTGGACTAATACAATGTTCAGACAAAAATATTTTTTCAACCCCAAAAGATTCTGCAGTTCTAAAGATGGAACCTATATTAAAAGGTGTCCTAATATCCTCTGCATATATAAATAGATTTTTAAAATAGAAACGCCTAAAATCATTTAGTTCATCTTGTAATCCATTAGTAGAAGGTAAAATGAGATCCCATTCTGAAGGTGAATAACCTGTAGTCTCATACAAAGAATGTCTAACGGCGTTTATAACATTTTTTTTATTTTCTATCTGTGAATTATTGCACCAATCTTTAATCTTTTTTTGTGCATAAATATTGACATCATCAAGAATAACATCAAACAATTGCTTTAGGTAAAACTCATCCAATAGCTCATCATTTTTATTATCAATAATAGAACGCTCTGCAAGCTCAAGAAGCTTTAAAACCTTGTGTACACGTTGTTTTTTGTTTAACAGCTTTAATTTAAAAAACTCAACCACTTAATTCTTTAATTATTAAAAAAGGAAAGTTAAAAAGCCTTTTTGATAATTTCTAAAACATCGTTAGAAGTTAGTGAACGAGGAATATAATTCATAAAATCCAGTGTTAGAGCTTGCTCTGCAACACTTGTCATATCTTCCAAAGCTAAATCCAAACTAGCAATCTTTGAAGGCAACTCAATACTCATAAGTCGTTCTCTTATAATCCCTATGGCTTTCTGAGAAAGTTCTTCTAAAGTAACACCTTCAGGTTTCTCATCCAATAAAAATGCTTCAGAAACTTCTGCCACTTTTGAAAGATTTGAAGAAATTGCATCCTCAAAAACAAAAGAAGAAAGAATAGACAACATTGAAGGGATATCCACTCCATACTTTGCATTGGATGTTAAAGAAATAGCAGAAGCAAAACCCAGATTAGAAGACTTAACCCCCATAGCAAGCAACACACCTGCCTGGCACATTGTTTGTTCTATCGTTTGCCCCACAATTTTATCATGATCCGGATTTAATGCGAGAATATATAAAGAAATAGCTTTTTTTATCAAAGCATCTGAAAAAAAGTTTGCACGCTTAGAGACATAAGCCTCAAAAGCAGTAGTCAAACCAGAAAAAACCATCAACCTGAGTGAGTTAAGAGATAAGCCCTTATATACGTTGGAATCAAACAAAACAAGGGAACAAACATCTTCCCTACATTTCAACCCATGCAATGTCTTGTTTCTTGAATCAGAAAGATACACCATACTGGTAAAAAGAAAAGGATTATTGCATGTTGTTGGGATTTGAATAAGAGGAATTGAAGGTTTTGTTATAGGCTCACCTTCCAAATAATTATATATTGGCTTCTCTTCATTATAAAGACTAGCAATTGCCTTAGCTATAGAACAAGTTACCACGTCTCCGAGAACTATCACACCATCCACATGTGCTACTTCAGCAAGACGCAAGGCTCGCACAACAGTCTCTGTATCAGCTACCTTTTGCACTCCATCAAAACTAAAAAGTTTTAGTGATCTTTGCTCCAAAGCTTGTTTGATTCTAACCAAAAGATCAATATCTTTAAAAGATGGATCTGTAACCAACATAAACCTAGAGCCGTATTTTGAAACATAATCTCCTAGAGAAATCAAGATATCAGCCCCAGCAATCAAATTAGGAGATAAGTTGAACACAAAATCGCCCATAATCCCTCATAATAGTCAACATCATTTTAGTGTAAAAGACTGCCACAAGCAAAAGGCAATATGTCTTCACCTTAAAAATAACTAAATACCGTATGCTTCCATTATCTTATCAGCAAGTGAATTCACAATATTATCAAAGTAAGAAGGATCTTTAAGTTTTGCCTTCATCTCTTCCACTTTGTCGGTTCTAATATCACTTGCGTTTTTAACTGCTCCCATTGCAAAATGAACTTCTGCAAATTTTTCTGCTTCTTTAGAAACGGTCACAGAATCGCATGGGTTACAAGAAGATCCAGTATCTCTTATCAATGACTTCTGTATACTAGCTACAGGATTTGCCCCGTTAAGCCTTTCTATCATCATAATTTCCTCTCCTCCCTTCCCATTTTATCGACATCCCAAACAAATAAGTTTAAGTCTTAGCAAAAATAAGCAATGAAAACTCTCCTTTAATGTTTTCCATTAAAGAAAATGTTTCAAGCACTTCACTCACTTTCCCTGCTACCACTTTTTCATGTAACTTTGTCAGCTCTTTGCCCACAACAACATATCTATCACTATCTACTTCTGCAATATCTTTTAGTAGCTTCACTATTCTATAAGGTGATTCATACAAAGCAACAGCCAAGTCATAGCTCATCAGTTCTGTCAAACGTTTCTTCCGTCTTCCTGCTTTTGGTGACAAAAAACCCTCAAAAAGAACAGATTTACCAAAACACCCAGACACACTCAACAATGCAACAAAAGCAGAACAGCCGGGTACAGCAACCACCTCAAAGCCTTCTTGTCTCGCTACATTTACCAAAATAGAACCAGGATCGCTAATTGTTGGCGTTCCTGCATCGCTTACATAGGCAACATTCTTACCTTCATTTAATAATTCTAAAACTTTACTGCAAGCATTTTTTTCATTTCTTGCATGAACGCTTATAAGGTGCTTTTTTATATCATAATGGGTCAACAACTTCAATGTATGCCTAGTATCCTCACAAGCAATAACACTTACATCCCTTAACACATCCAAGGCTCTCAAACTTATATCTTTAAGATTACCTATTGGAGTTGCTACTATATAAAGCACCCCTAAATTAGCACTCAAAAAACTTAAACCTTCAAATTCCCTTTAAGAACTCTTCTTAGGAATAGCAAAATTGAGCCCTAAACCAAACTTATCTGGCTCAATAATAGGAATTAAATTGATTGCCATTTTCCCTTTATTACCCGATGAAGAAGCACCAGCAAAGACTTCAGTTAAAGTGTTATTATATTTATTAACATGGACTGTAAGACTTATTACTTGTGCAATACGATTGACTATCAAAACAAGTGCTGTTCCAATACCTGCATAAAGATAAGTCTTAGCACTATTATACACATCATCTATACCATTTTTTCCCTCAATAGTTCCGAACACATTTTTTGCATAAATAGCAAACATAGAAATCATAACTATATCACAAGCAACGTCTATGGAACAGTGTATCGCACCACCAACATAGTCTTTTGCTATGAAAGAACCGATACCATAACCTAGCCCTGAGTTCATATACATTGGAAAGTATCCATTTATCTTATTACGATTGATTAATGTCTCTTTCTCTGACGGTGAAAGATTTGAAGCCAATGACATAATCTCCAACTGATTCTTAAACAGTCCCTTATTTATGAGAGCTTGTACCTTAATTGAAGTATCGCCGTCCGCAAACAATTTTCCCACAAACATGCACGAAACAACAACTAAAAATAGAATTACCTTTTTCATATAC
>CAJPOH010000162.1 GCA_905372205.1 uncultured Treponema sp. | reverse complement strand
GGAATAAAAAAGAAACTACTAGTTTGACTTTTTTTTAATTTAATACGATACTTACCTTTATTATGAATGGTAAAGAAATAATTGCAATGGACGAGGTTTTGCCAATAAAACTCGATATTGTTCCTCTATATCATAGACCAATCTTTCCCGGCGTTTTTGCTCCTATTATGCTTAGCAACCCTGAAAGCATAAAAACAATTGAAAAAGCTAATTCTGGTTTTGTTGGTCTTTGTCTTATTAAAAATGAAAACACAGAAGATACGAGTTCCAGAAATATATATCATTTTGGTTGTGTTGCAAAAATAGCAAAGAAAATAAAATTACCAGATGGGCAATTAAATGTATTTGTCGAAACAAAAAAACGATTTAAAATACGCAGAGTTATCACAAAAGCTACTCCGATCACAGCTTATGTAACATATTTAGAAGATAAAAATGAAGAGCACACCGATATTCCCGCATTAAAAAGGATGCTCTTATCTTCTATGAAAGAAATTACAGAAAATAATTCTTTATTTCCTGATGAAATGAGAGTAAATCTATTAAATATTGATAATCCTGGTCGCATTGCGGATTTTATAACTACTGTTATAGGTATTGGAAAAGATGAACAGCAAAAAATATTAGAAATCTTAGATGTTAAAAAACGTATGGAAGAAGTTTTTGTCCACCTAAAAAAAGAGATGGAGCTTTTAACTGTTCAAAAGAAAATTCAAGATGATGTAAATAGTAGAGTTGATAAAAATCAGAGAGAGTATTTTTTACGTGAAGAACTCAATTCTATAAAGGAAGAACTTGGGCTTTTCACTGATTCAAAGACAACTGATGGCAAGAAGTTCAAAAAACTAATTGATAGCTTCAAATTTAAAGGCGAAGTAAAAGAAACAGTAGATAATGAGTACGAAAAGTTTATGCTTTTGGACACTGCCTCCCCTGAATATATTATTTCAAGAAATTATCTTGAAACATTGCTTTCGCTACCATGGAAAAAAACTAAACAGACAGAGCTTGATTTGAATCGTGCTCGTATTATGCTAAACAAAGAACATTACGGACTCGAAGACGTAAAAAAACGCATCTTAGAATACTTAGCAGTGCGAAAGCTAAAAAAGGATACAAAGGGTTCAATTATACTTTTAGTAGGACCTCCAGGTGTTGGAAAAACTAGTATAGGGCATTCAATTGCTAAAACTATGCAAAAGCCTTTTTTTCGTTTTTCTGTTGGGGGCATGAATGATGAAGCTGAAATTAAGGGGCATAGGCGTACTTATATTGGAGCTATGCCGGGTAAAATCATTCAAGGCTTAAAAATAGTGAAAAATAACTCGCCTGTTTTTATGATTGATGAAGTTGACAAAATAGGAAATAGTTATAGAGGAGATCCATCTAGTGCTTTATTAGAGGTTTTAGATCCTGAACAAAATATTTCTTTTAGAGACCATTATCTCGATGTTCCTTTTGATCTTTCTAATATTGTTTTCATTCTAACTAGTAATACTTTAGACACTATTCCATCGCCTCTTTTAGACAGAGCAGAGGTAATAAAGCTTTCTGGTTATATAGATAGTGAAAAGGTGATAATTGCCCAAAAATATTTAATCCCTAAAAGCCTTAAAAAACATGGACTTAAAAAGAATAACATAGAATATAGTAATGATGTTTTGCTTTACATTGCAAACTCCTATGCTCGTGAAGCAGGGGTAAGAAGTTTTGAGAAAAATATTGACAAAATTAACAGAAAGCTTGCAACAGAAATAGCATTAGAAGAAAGAAAGATAGACGATAAATTATATCTTGACACTGCTTATGTTGAAAAAATGTTAGGTAAGCCTATTTTTAGAGAAGATGATCAAAAAAGAGCCAATAGACCTGGGGTCGCCATAGGACTTGCTTGGACAAGTCTTGGAGGGGACACTCTTTTGATTGAAACTTCATATATGGAAGGAAAAGAAGCTTTTAAGCTTACAGGGCAAGCAGGTGATGTGATGAAAGAATCTAGCTCAATTGCTTTTTCATGGACTAGAAAGTTTGTAACTGAAGCTTTGATTAAAGAGCGTACATGGTTTGAAAATCATATATTACATCTTCATTTACCCGAAGGAGCAACACCAAAAGATGGACCTTCTGCGGGAATTACTATGACAGTAGCTATGGTTTCTTTGCTATTAGGTAGAACAATTAAAGAAAACCTTGCAATGACAGGAGAACTTTCTTTAACAGGGCAGGTTCTGGCTATTGGAGGCTTAAAAGAAAAGACTATAGCAGCTAGGAGAAATGGAATTAAAGAAATTATAATTCCTAGTAGTAATTTGCGAGAACTTGAAGAAATTTTTTCACAAGTAAAAGAAGGAATCACATTCTATCCTGTCAAACGAATTGAAGAAGTTATTGACATCGTCTTTGAAGGCTCTGTCTTTCAAAATACTGAAGCTTATGATTATAGCAAAGCCATAAGATGCTAGAAAATTCTTGGTTAATTTGCTTTATAAAGAGAAGCAGATTAATCATCATCTTTGTTATACTTCAATAAAACTTATTTCGAGTTTAGGTAAATCTAGCTCTAAAACTTTGACTTTAATTTTATCATTAAGTTTAGCTTTTCGTTTTAGGTAGATAACTGTTTCAACGCTAATAGAATGAATATAAATATAAGCCTTTCCATCTTGAAAAGAAACAATCGTTGCCTCCCCTACCCAAGCTGGATTTTTAATTAGATATACTATAATAAAATGTCTTTTAGCCATTCTTTCTGCAGTTTGCGAATCTTTATGAGCCATATCTCCCATTGCAAGTTTTGCAAGAAGCTTATCAGTAGGAATATAAGGCGTTTTATCAATGTAGTTTAAAAGTTGCTTCTGCACTACCAAGTCGTCATAGCGTCTTAAAGGGCTAGTAATTTGGCAATACATTGAAAGCCCAAGTCCTGCATGTGCTGCAGGGTGAGTGCTAATAGTTCTAGCTTTCATACATTTTCGTTTTTGAAATTCGCCAGCCAACCCTTCTTCAAGATTATTAGGTAAATTATTTACACTCTGACTTATGTATTGAAAAGGAATATCATTTTTGAATGCAAAAAAAGCAGTTGCTTCTCCAACCAAAAGCATCATTTCCTTAACCATGCGAAAGGCATCATCTTCTGTTTGTTGTTCTATAAAAACATCTTCTCCCTTGACTGAAACCTTGACATCTCCTATATCAATGTTGATAGCCCCCATCTTGCATCTTTTAGCCAAATTAGCCTTTGCAATATCAAAAAAATATCTTAATTTTTCCTCATCTTTTGCTTGAGTTGCTTCACTATAAGTGAGTCTTTTAATATTAATTTTCCCTCTCATAATTTCAACATTTTCAATGCTTGCATCTTCTTTTAGTTTTAGCTTAAAAGAAAGTGCATAAGATGGGTTTTTAAGTCCAATAGCAAAAGAAAAGGTTTCATCTTTTCCTAGCATATAATGAGTAGCTTCTGGTAAATATAGTGTCCTTCCTCTTTGTAAAAGAACGCTATCAATCTCATCATCAAAAGCTACACTATCTGCAACAATAGCTATATGAATCCAAAGATTTTCTCCATCATAAGAAATTGCATCATCTGGATCTAACGTGTTTTCTCCATCAATTGCATAACACGTCATATATGTTAGGTCAACAAACTTTTCTTCAATAATGGCAGATTTAAGTTTCTTTTTAGGTTGAGCAATAATTTTTTTATATCTATATGGATAGGGATCTTTAAATATTGACCAATATGAAGTTTTTAATAAAATGCTATGTGCCATTTCAGATGACATAACTTTGCCTGATTTAAGCTTTTCTTTTTTACCAAGAGCGACCTCTTCAATATCTTGAAAAAAAACTAAAAATTCATCTAACTCAACATCAAGGTGTTCTTTGCTAGAAAGAATCACT
>CAJPOH010000161.1 GCA_905372205.1 uncultured Treponema sp. | reverse complement strand
CCATAAACACCTAATGCAGTGATCATTATTTGAGTAAGAATATCGTCTAGCAATAAGTTAAAAGCACCTGCATCAACAATACAAAGAATATCAACAGCAACAATTTTGCCAATATCTAAAACTTCTTGTTTTTCTTGCGTAACAATATTTGCATCCTCACTTGGCAAGACATCCATTTTCTTTTTCTGCACATTCTCACTTTTTTCTGATGTAGTTATTTTACTTTTATGTTTAATTGCAATACGAGGAGAAGCAGTTGAATATAAAAAACTTTCTCTAAAAGAAAAATTAAGAGCAATATTTTTTTTCAATGTATATGCAGCTATAGCCACCTGAGTAGCCAGTAAAGAAGGATACCAAAGTCTTCCATTAAGTGAATAAGACTCGTTACACGAAATAATTTTAACTTTTGATAGAGGTTCTCCTATTGCTTGACACACACTTTCTTGCACATGAAAAGCCCATTGAGTTGCAACATATACATCAATAGAATTTTGTTTTGATCTTATCTTTATACTACAAGGTTCTGCATGATAGTGGGAGCGGGCATCTATGTATAAAAAAGAAGTAACAATGTCTTCTTCTTCATTAAAACATTCTTTTATGTCTCCTTCTTCTTTGTATAGCTTGCTAATAATTCTGGAAGCATATTTTTCTTCTATTTCTTCAATTGTGCTAGACGTTAGGTTAAGTTCAATTGGTATTTCATTACCTTCAACCAAAACATTTACTTCACTTGCAATTTGTTTTGCTTCTCTTTCATCTGCACTTATAATTAAACCTACCGTTTGCCCTTCATATTCTACCATCTCATCTGCAAAGATAGGCATTGACCTATCAAAAAAACTTATGATGTTTTTTCCCTTTATGTCTTTAGCACTAATAAAAAAAACATCTTCAGGTAATGTGGGTAGTTCAACATTGGTAATTGTGCCTATGTGGTTTGCTCTAACTGATGCAGCATAATACTGATTTTGAAATTCAATGTCAGATACAAAATCCATAAACTTCAAACCCTATTTTCGTTTGCCACTTTTATTACTTTTTCAAGCACGAAGTCTATTTCATCTTTTTGCATATCAGGATAGAATGGCAAGCTAATTGTTTCCGTATATTTTTTATAGCTTTCAGGAAAATCGTTTCTACTAATTCCATAACGATCTTTTATAAAAGTGAATTCAAAATGTGGAATAAAATGAACAGAAATACCCAAACCTTCTTGTTGTAGCTTTTTAATAAACTCATCTCTATTGATTTTCAGCATGTCTGCATTTATACGCAAAAGATATAAATGCCATGCATTTCCATCACCATCTGGAGGTATCTTAAAACAATCATAATTAGAAAGCGCTTTATTAAATTCTTTTGCTATTATCTTTCTTTTTTCATAAAAATCATTTGCTTTCTTTAATTGTTCCCTGCCTATTGCAGAAAGAATGTCTGGAAGATTAAACTTCCAACCTGCATCAATTATATCATAAACATACGAAGCTTTTTCTGAAGTGTATCTATCCCAAGCAGAACGATCCATTCCATGAGACCTCATTGTTGTAATTCTTTTTGCAATGTTATCATCTTTTACGCACACCATGCCACCTTCACCAGTTGTTATTGTTTTTGTTGCATAAAAAGAAAAAACACCAGCATCTCCTAAAGTGCCTGCATAACCAGCCTCAGTTTTTGCTGGAAAAGCATGAGCTGAATCTTCTATCACAAAGACACTATATTTTTTTGCTAGAGAAAGAATATCCTTCATATTACAAATATTTCCTGCAATATGAATTGGAACAATGCAAACAATGTCCTTATCTTTTTTTAACTTATCTTCAATTAAATTAGCATCCATATTGTAGGAATCTTTTTCGATGTCCACATAAACTACTTCGCCATTTAAGTGAATTGCACTAGTTGCTGTAGAAATAAATGTATAAGGTGTTGTTAATATTTTCTTTCCAGCTTTTACACCTAAAGCTTCCATAGCAAGAATTAAACCAGAAGAAGCAGAATTACAAGATAATGCATATTTTGAGTTTACAAATGTGGCAAATTCTTTTTCAAAAGCTAATGTTTCACAACCTGTTGTAAGCCAGCCAGAATGCAACACCCTTAATACAGCCTCTTGTTCAGCTTTAGAAAACGAAGGTTTAAAAAATGGGATAAACTTGTTCATATATTCCTCTCTTTATTCTTTGCTTAAAAAATTTTCTCTTATATAATTCACCATCTTTTCTTTATTTCGATATAAATCTTTTTTAGCTTCATCATAAATACAATAAGGTTTTAACTCATTTAAGACACAATCAAGAGGAAATTCTTTGCCTTTGTTTTGAAGCTTTAATATTTTAGGATATTCAGTTGGAATTATCTTTTCATCTTCAGAATATAAATATTCTTCCAACCTTTCCCCCTTTCTTTTTCCTATAATTTGGATGGGAATATCCACTTCAGGAACATACCCCATATACCGAATCAGTTGCTTTGCTGTTTCATAGATATTAACAGGCTCTCCCATATCAAGAAGATATGAAGAACCATTAGCTCCAACTCCTCCAGTTTGCAAAACAAGTGAGCAAGCTTCGGGAATAGTCATAAAATAACGGATCATCTTTAAATCAGTGATAGTAACAGGACCACCTTTTTTAATCTGACTAACAAAAAGAGGAAAAATAGACCCCCTAGAACCTAAGACATTTCCAAAACGTACAAACATATAACTAGATGAAGATTTAGCTTTCTTTGCATAATCCAACACTAATTTTTCATCTAGCATTTTAGAAAAACCGTATACAGAGATTGGAGAAACAGCTTTATCAGTTGAGATTAAAACAAAACGTTTAACATTACATTCGAGTGAAGCATCAAGCAAGTTTTTTGTTCCAAAGACATTGTTTTCGATAGCCGCAACAGGATTATCTTCCATCATAGGAACATGCTTATATGCTGCCACATGAAAAACAACATCACAATTCAATTTCTGCATTATGTATTGCATGTATTGCCTATCTTTAAGCTCTCCTATTACGGGAACAATAATAGCATCTTCTCCTACACCACCTTCTTGCAGGTGAACAAGCTCTTTGTGTATTTGATATATAGAGTTTTCCCCATGACCAAAGAGGTATAACCGACTAGCTCCACCAGAAAGTAGTTGCCTAGAAATTTCACTTCCAATGGAACCACCAGCACCAGTAATCAAAACACGTTTTCCTGAAAGATAAGCCAAACTACTCTTTAATGGAATCTTAATAGGAGTTCGAGTAAGAAGATCTTGTGGGTCAATATCTCTAGTCTGAACTAGATGTGCAGATCCATCAACTATTTGAGAAACTGCAGGAAGAAGTTTTATTTTTGAAAAACCAGCTGCTTTTAATGCTAGATATATCTGATGCAATCTTTCAGAATTAATGCTAGGAATCGCAATCAACGCTTCATCTTCTGCAGTTATTCTAATTAACTTTACACCTTCCTCTATAGGACCTAAAACTGGAATACCATCAATCTTCGTTCCTATTTTTTGTTCATCATCGTCTAAAAAAGCCAGCACCTTACCGAATATTTCTTTTTTGCTAATTTCACGAGCAATCATAGTGCCAGCAAAGCCTGCCCCTATGATGTATATAGAGATACCTCTCTCCATTCTTCCTCCCAATAAGGCTATAAAAAACCTCTCATTTGCTAGTATAAATCATTTATGAAAATAATTAAAGATAAGAAAACGAGATTCCCTAAGACCGCCTGAGTATTTGTGATGAATCTATCGTCTTAAATAAAAGTGGTAGATTGAAAATGATGATTTCATCAAATTCAATACTTTATTTCAAGTTTAACAAAAACACGCATGCACCGCGATGCAATTCTGTACAGAATGCGACCTCAATATAGCGAGGTTTGCCTCTCGTTGCTGTACAGCAACGCCTCGCGATATAGCG
>CAJPOH010000160.1 GCA_905372205.1 uncultured Treponema sp. | reverse complement strand
GTAACGAATTCATAAACAGAAAAAAATAAAAACACTGTCCAGATCCCAGCTAGTGCAATTGCTACAGTTTTCACTTCAAATGATCTAAAATTAAAAAGATAATATGCAAGAAGCCCAAAGATACTTGGTAGCAAAAAATAAAAAAAGAAGAACGAAAAAGAATACAAAAAGAAGTTTGAAGATGTGTAGAATTCCATCTTAAACATTAAGCAAAAAGGAATTGCACACAAACCAGAAATAAGTCCTGATATATAGCTTGCTATAGAAAAATCTTTTTTATGAACCAGCATTGTGTATAACAAGACAATGGGCGGAAACAAGAAAGCAATTAATACACTCATCATAATGCAAAATGGTAATGGTAAAAATCAAAAAAATCAAGTCAATAAAAATGAAGCAGGTGCTACTCAAAAAGTATTTTTCTCTAGCCAAAAGAAATCATAAACTTTTTTATCTTGTATGAACAAAGCTTGAAAAGACTTTTGTCTTCTCAAGACAATTGTGTGTATTTTGAAAAAACTTGCTGGTTTTATAGACCTACTTATAAAGATTTTATTTTTTCTGCCAAAGCTTATTTTCTGTTATATTGCCATAAATTGTATGAGATTTTGAAGTACCTATCTCTTCAATGCCTTCAATTGTTTCAATCATTTCTGAAATCTTTTTATGATGTTGACGAATATCCGAAGTTTTTGAATATGCTCTTAAATATTCAAGGTGATACGCTTTATTTCTTGTAAGTTCATTTATTATTGTGTGAGAATCAAAATAGTCATTCCTAGTAAATCTTCCAATAATTTCTTTGATACATTCAATTAAAGCCATATAACACTCCTTATTTTTTTCTTGATAGTTTCTTTTGCAAGATAGGTAAAAAGTCAACCACTTCAATTCCTAACTTTTTTGCAAATTGATGAGCAGAATAAGCTCCATAAAGAACATGTTCTGGACGATGTGCATCTGAATTGCAAATAATGGTAGCTCCTTTATCTCGTGCGATTTCCCAAAAAGAAATGGCAGGATAGCCTGATTCTTCAATTCCGTTTCTCATAATCTTAGGTGCTAAACTCCCAGCTCCGTTAATTTCTATTGGGATATTTAAGTCAATGCAAGCGTCAATGAGATACGAAGATATTTTAAGAAGATCAGAATCTATATGTGTGCAGAAAGCAAAAAACAAATCAGGATGGGCTAAAAAGTCATAAAGCCCTGTTTGTAAGCCTTGAATGGTGAAGTCTACATAACTAGCTATGTTTTTTTTGTCTTCTAAGTGTGGTGCCCAAACCAAATCATTTGCAATAGGAAACCAATGAGAGCCAAAGACAAGATAGTCAACACCAAGCTCTTCTCGCAAATAATCTCGATACCAGCTTTCAAAACGAGGAAGCCATTCACACTCAAAACCCAAAAAGATAGGAAAAGGGGCTTCTTTTTTTGCTTCTTCCACCATTTTCAAATAGAGAGGCACATCAGACGCATCCATTCTACATTCGTTCCAAACATCATCATTAGGATATGGACAATGATCAGAAAAGCCGAGTCCTGCACAATTTTTTGCTTCTTTAACATAATCTAGCGGTACACCCACCGCATGCTTGCACAAATAAGTGTGAGTATGAAAACTTGTTAATAATCTTTCAGACATTTTCTAAAGAGTTTTAACCATTACTTTCATCAACATAATAAAGTCATAAATCTTCTTATATGCTTCGACTAACCATGGCTTTATTGGACGTTCCGCATATTTTTCAATTTCTTTCCAGTTGTGAATTAAATCGTTAGTCGTTTTGTCATAATCTGCCAAAACATCCTTAAAATTATTGCCTATCACAACTATATGCTTTACAGTCATTGAAATAATCTTAAACGCTGCGTCATTAACAGTGTCAAGTAATTTTTGCAATTGTCTTGCTGCCTCTTTTTCTCTTTCCATCCTAGAGAGTAAGGTTCTAAATTTCACAGAAAGATCTGAGCCTGGCTTAAATTGTTCATCAAAGTCGACAATCTTCGTTGCTAACTGCATAATAGCATGATAGCTATTCGAATAATCTTGAGTTATGCTCTGTGTGCCCCAGTTTCCTCTAACAAGGAGAAGATCGGAAAGCTCTCTAATATCTGCTTTTACATAGTCAAGCAAAAATGCCTTTAGGTAATTTAATGCTTCAGCATGAACGAAACCATCGATCCCACGTTTCTTAAAGATTTCGTTAGAGACGACAGTATAGTTCTTCATACCTGAAGTTATTGTATCTCCAAAGATTTTTTTCACAAGAACTGCAGCTTTTCCCGATTTTTGCTTTTGAATTAATTTGTCTAAAGCTAGATTGGTCACCTTCTTGACATTAGCAATATAATTGTCTGTGATTTTTTCAGTGAAAGGCTCTGTTTTCACTCTATAAAATGGATCGCTTGAAATATGACAGATTAATAATTCCATCACTCTAGCACGTTTGATGTCTTGTAATGTATTAAAAACCTTTTTCCATTGTGCTTCATTAACAAGTTTTACATTTTTATATAACATCAAACACATCTTTCCAGTTTACTTCTTGAGGAAGAGAATAAAGCACAGTTGCAAAATCTTTTAAGGAATCGATTACGTATTCACCTCTAACAACTTGAAAGTTAGGAGTATAATTAAAATTATTTTCTATGATGGCAGGATCAAATTTTCTTAAAAAAAAGTAAAAATCAAACAACACAAAATTGATGAAAGCATCTATATGTTCGTAGATTAAATCAGCTTTTTGTACTTGTCCTGTATTGAATTCACCAACAAATGTCGAAAGCTCTTTTTTCACTTGCGTAACAAGACTATCGATATCAGTATTATTAGAGCGTTCTTCAATAGCTTTGTCTGTGATTCCTTGCACAGTTTTAAGTTGTCCTTCACTCAAAAAACATTCCACCGTAATCGATTTGAGCACCTTAGAAGAATTTGCATTTACCAATACAGCTTTACTAGGACCTATAACTTTATATATGGTATAAAAAAAATCAGCCATAGCTGGTTTTATTTCCATACCAGAAGCCTTATACCATTTGCCATAACGTGTCTTACTCAAAGATTTTGCAATCTCTTTAAGTTTTTTCTTTGTAACTGCTTCAGGGCTAGTATTAGTTGAAAACAGCAGATTCAAAAACTTTTGCCAAAGACTAAGTTTTTGTGGTTGTTTTTGTTTTTCACTCTCTTTTTTCATACTTATTATTCATCATCCGACATTAAAATGTCAATTAATTCTTCACTTGTTTTAGCTTTTAGACATTTTTCTCTCATCATATCACTTTTAAGAAGTGAGCTAACTTGAGAAAGAAATTGCAGATGTGGACCTGTTTTATTGATAGGTGACAAGGTCATGATAAATATTCTTGCAGGTTTCTTGTCTAAAGAATCAAACTCTATAGGATTGTCAGATATTCCAATGCATGCCACCAAGTTTGAAACACAATTAGTCTTTCCATGAGGCAACGCTATACCATGTTTAATTCCAGTAGATAGCTTCTTTTCTCTATCCATTACACAAGCCAAGGCAACTTTCTTATCTTTTATCTTTTCAGCCTTTACGAGTACATCAAGTAATTCTTCGATAATCTCAAGTTTTGTTTTTCCTTTCAAGTGTAAGTTTACAACATCTGGTGATAAGACATCTTTTAAATCTGCTGGGTTGCTCTTCATATAAGAATCTTCATTCATGAAAGACCTCCATTATTGCTATTCTATGATTATTTAATTCAAAAGTCAACACTAACATTTTTGTCTTAGTAGGATATGCTTTTTCTTTGCTATTTGCGATAAATTACAGAGTTTAAAGCACTTTTATAAGAGAGGAACGCATCCTCCAAGCCTCTTAATATTTGCAACAAATCTATTGTCTTAAATTAATAAAAATGCTAGATTGAAAATGATGATTCCATCAAATTCAATGCTTTACTTCAAGTTCAACAAAAAATCTTACAATACATTAGAAAATGTTAAATAGGTACATTAGGGGATGTGAAAACAGTACATTAGC
>CAJPOH010000159.1 GCA_905372205.1 uncultured Treponema sp. | reverse complement strand
GATATAATCTTGTATCATTGTACGGTTTTAATCAATACCTAGATATATTTGAATCATGAGGAATGATATGTATAAAGAAGTTAATCCTAAAGTGGATTTTGCAAAACAAGAAGAAGAAATACTTTCGTTTTGGGAAGAAAATGATATTTTCAAAAAATCAATAGAAAATAGAAAAGACGCTAAAGAGTTTGTTTTGTTTGATGGACCTCCTTTTGCCACAGGTCTTCCTCATTTTGGACATTTTGTGCCTGGCACTATTAAAGATATAATTCCACGCTACAAAACAATGAAAGGCTACAAAGTACCCAGACGCTTCGGCTGGGATTGTCATGGACTACCTGTAGAAAATCTAATTGAAAAAGAGCTATCTCTCAACTCAAAAACTGATATTGAAAAATATGGAGTAGCCAACTTTAACGAAGAATGCAGAAAAAGTGTTTTGCGATATGTTAAAGAATGGAAAAAAACCATAACAAGACTAGGTAGGTGGGTAGATTTTGATGCAGATTATAAAACAATGAATCCCGATTATATGGAATCCATCTGGTATGTAGTTAAGTCATTATTTGAAAAAGATTTACTATATGCTGGTTACTACATTCTCCCCTATTGCCCAAGATGTTCTACTGTTCTTTCTAATCATGAGCTTAGCATGGATGGTTATAAAAATGTGCAAGACCCTGCTATCACTGTTAAATTTAAGGTTGTAGGAGCATTAAAAGATTCAAAAACTTGCTATCAAGATTTACCAGAAAGTACATTTTTTCTTGTTTGGACCACAACTCCTTGGACGCTTCCTTCAAATCTAGGTCTTGCTGTGGGAGCTGATTTTGATTATGTTTTAGTAAAAGAAAATGAGGCATGTTACATCTTACAAGCTTCTCGTCTTGAGGCACTCTTTCCACATAAAAAAGATGAAGAACCTTCTTATAGAATACTCAAAACATTAAAAGGAAGTGAACTTGAAGGCTTATTGTATGAGCCTATTTTCCCTTATTTTTCTCATTTTAAGGCTGATGAAAATGGAAAAACAAAAGATGGATGCGTAGGTTGTTTTAGGGTGATGTGTGGCTCTTTTGTTACAACAGAAGATGGTACAGGGGTAGTACACATGGCACCAGGCTTTGGTGAAGATGATAATGCTTTATGTAAGAAGCATGGACTTCCTACAGTCTGTCCAATAGACGCAGAATGCAAGTTTACAAAAGAAGTTCCTGAATATGAAGGTGTTTTTGTAAAAAATGCTGATAAGAAGATTATAGAGCATCTAAAAACCGAAGGGAAACTATTTAGGAAAGATACAATTTTACACTCCTATCCTCATTGCTGGCGTTGTTCTTCTCCCTTAATATACCGTGCTGTTGAAAGTTGGTTTGTTAAGGTAACAAAAATAAAAGAGACAATGCTACGTGTTAATGATGAGATTCATTGGCAACCAGCACACATAAAAAATGGACGTTTTGGTAAATGGCTAGAAGGAGCTAGAGACTGGGCAATAAGCAGAAATCGATATTGGGGATGTCCTATTCCAATATGGAGATGTAAAGAATGCGGAGAACTCCACTGCGTTGGAAGTAGAAGTGAGCTTGAAAAGCTTTCAGGTAAAAAAGTAGAAGATTTGCATAAACACTTCGTGGATGACATTACTTTTCCTTGCAAGAAGTGTGGTTCTCCTATGCACCGCATAAGTGAAGTACTTGACTGTTGGTTTGAATCAGGGGCAATGCCCTATGCACAAAATCATTATCCTTTTGAAAACAAGGAAGAATTTGAAAAGAAATTTCCTGCTGATTTTATTGCTGAAGGATTAGACCAAACACGTGGCTGGTTTTATACTCTTACGGTTCTTTCTAGTGCATTATTTGAAAGTAAAGCCTTTAAGGCTTGTGTGGTTTCAGGTTTGGTTCTAGCAAAAGATGGGAAGAAAATGTCTAAATCACTTAGAAATTACACTGATCCAAACGAAGTAGTTGATTCCTTTGGAGCTGATGCTTTGCGTCTTTTCTTGGTTAATTCAAATGTAGTGAAAGCAGAAGACTTAAAATATAGTGATGAAGGCATTAAAGATGTGCTAAAAGGAATTATCATTCCTTTTTGGAATAGCTATAGCTTTTATGTTACTTACGCAAATATTGACGGAGTTTATAATCCTATAAGCACAACAACAGAGCTATTTCATTTTACAAACTCACTTGATCGTTGGCTACTTTCAATAACAGAAAAACTTGTTTTTGACGTGACATTAGCTTTTGATGAGTATGATTTATCTAGTGCAATTCCAAAAATGGTCTCCTATATTGATCTTTTAAACAATTGGTATATTCGTCGCTCTCGTCGTCGTTTTTGGAAAAGTGAAAATGATGGGGACAAAATACAAGCGTACCAAGCTCTATACGCTGCATTAAAACGGTTTTCTTTGCTTTTTGCACCTGTGCTTCCTTTTATTACAGAAGTTATCTGGCAAAACTTAAGATGTGAAAAAGATGCGTTAAGCGTACATCTTGCAGACTACCCTGTTTACGATGAAAAATGGCGGGATGAAGAATTGGAGTTTAAGATGGAAACTGTCCAAAAATGTATTTCTATGGGACGTAGCCTTCGTTACCAATTCAACTTAAAAATTAGACAACCATTAAAAGCACTTGAAATCGTAACTCGAAATAAAAAAGAACAAACAGTATTGCTAGAAATGGAAGATAGCATAATAGAAGAACTTAATGTCAAAGAAGTAATCTTTCATGAGAGAGAAGATGAAATGGTTGACTACACTGCAAAAGCTGCTTACAAAGTGCTTGGAAAAAAGCTTGGGTCTCAGATGAAGGATGTTGCCAAAAAGATTGAAGAGCTATCTTCCAGTGATATACAAGGACTACTAGATGGGGCAAGGCTCAGTATTGAAACTTCTGACGGAATGATTGAAATCACTCAAGAAGAAGTTATCATAAATAGAATTGAAAAAAACTCTCTTAAAGTGATTAACGACGGCACTCTTACTATTGGACTTGACACAAAAATTACCGAAGAACTTTTATTAGAAGGTTATGTGAGAGACTTAGTGAGAGGTATTCAGAATTTAAGAAAAGATTGCGATCTTTTAGTAACTGATAGGATACAGCTCTATGTTTATTACGATGAAAAATCATCTGATTGCAATTCACTTGAAAAAGCTTTTAACGCTCATAAAGATTATATTGCAAGCGAGACACTTTCTACTAATATTATATGGAATGAAGTTCCAAATGAAGTCTTAGGAAGTGCCACTGTGGAAGCTTCAGATCAAATATGGAGTATTGGGATTGAAAAACATTTATAGAAGCTTTCTTTTTAGTTTAAGCTTTTTATTATTTTCGTGTACTAGCATTCCTCCTCGTGGTTCTTTTGCAGGTGCTACGATCATAGGAGAGAATTCTGATGTTTTTATCTTTGTTCCCGTTCAGCACAATAAAGAACTCCTAACGAAAATTTTGCCCGAACATAAATACGTAAAAAAGGCTTTGGATAAGACAAATTTCTTATATCTTTCTTTAGCATTAAAAGAAAGAAAACAATCAGAAAAACAAGCTGAAATTATTGAAAATGAAACCATTGAAACTTCTGAAGAAGATACAATTCTCGAACCAGAAGAAATAACTCAGGAGTCAGAAGAGAAAGTAATTCAAAAGATAGAAAATGAAATTCCTGAAGATATTCAAGTAATTGAAGAAGAAGAGAAAAATCTTTTTGATTTGGTTAGTTATGATATTTGTGCTGTAGGAACTTATCCAACAAAACTTACTCAATTTTTTCTCACAAAAAAGAATGGTTGGATTCGTAAAAAAGGAGATGATAACCACACGTATTATAAAAAAGAAGATGAAAAAGCTAAATCTTTTTCATTTTTCTCAATTCCAACAAAAGACTTAGTTTTATTTTCGTATAACACTGATAATGAAGGCAAAATGGAGGAAGTTTTAGAAAGAGTGAATAAACCTCGTCCTGTTTACTTTGATGAAGATTTTGAAATAGCAATTCAACAAG
>CAJPOH010000158.1 GCA_905372205.1 uncultured Treponema sp. | reverse complement strand
ATGATTTTTCAATTAAACACTTGAATAAAAAAATAAGCGGTAGTTTTATAAAAACATACCGCTTACCACTACATAAACTTAGCTAAACCTACTCAACATCACCTGTATTACCAGTTTGTTGATTGTTTGCTCCTGCTGCTCCGGACGATGGAGTGAATCCACTTTCTGTAGCCATCTTTTCTTTTTCGAGATAGCGGAACACTTGAACTTGACCAAATCTTCTAACTTCGATTTGTTTTCTTTCCAAGTTTCTTTGTGTTTGGATTCCCCAAATGTCTTCGTCAGCAAAGTCTCTAACTGTCTGTAGAACGGCTTTGTCGTAAATCATCTTGACATCTTTGAAATATCCAACAAAATCTCCACCATTATGTGAACCATCTCTTGTTACGGCAAAACCTGCAAAAGAAACATAAGGGAGTGCAGTAGTATATACAGGATACAATCTCACTTCTCTACTCTTAACCTGAGAAATGTATGAAGGATTGTTCCAAATCAATTCTTTCCAACCGTCAAACAACAAATATCCCATGAAGTATCTCTTTACCTCATTATTTTCATTGCGAATAAGAACATACAAACCATGTGGGAAATTCATACCATAAGTATTAACAGCAATTGACTTGATAACTCCTACGTTCTTCACAATACCATAGCCATCTTCATATCTTGATTTTCCGCTAGCTTTTTCTTCAGCAGTTGGCTCTTGCACATTTCCATTGTCATCAACTTGTGCCATTTCTTCATAAGCTGGGATGATAAATGCAGGACGAATTTCTGCACTTGAATTGTTCAACCATTCTGGGAAGTTTATGCGAACACCCATCAATTTTTGACCAGCAAAATTCCTTGCTTCATCAGAAACTTTGGCTTCTGTTGTCTTAGAAAGACCAGTAGTCATAGGATTTCGTGAAGATGAATTAAGGACTACTTCCCACTCACCAATTGCCAAAGATGTTCTCATTAGAGCCTTTTGTTCATCTGTGTAAGACGCTCCAGCAACAACACCAAAATCCATAACGGTTCTACGGTTTTGAGTCATGTTTCCCGCTTTATCAGCCACGATATCTGCGTTCAACAAGCTAAAATCGACAACTACTGCTTCCTCAGCAGAAACAACAGCAGAAAGCATTAAAAATGCCATCGCTACAAGCACGAATGTTTTCTTCATTTGAAACTCCTTTGTTTACTTATATTCAACCTGTGCTTCGTAGTCTATACGAAACACAATAGTCTTGTCAACACTATTAATAATTAAAGTCATTTAAGGTGTAAAATAACTTTGTGTGAAAAATATGCATTTCCCTTCCTTATAATTTGAAGAACAAACATACTTCCTTGAATTATCGTCGATAGGTTATAAAATATTAACCATAGTAAGAAAAAATGGAATGCCATCCCTAAAGGACTGGCGACGAGAAGAATTTTTAACGCACCACATTCGTGGCCATTAGTGCTTTTCATTTCGTGCTTTTCAAGTCAAGTCACAATTAATTAGTGCCTCATTAAGTATATAATTTTGTAAATAATCCCCTGTGTATCCTTTTTACTTCAGAAATGCTTACTAAAAAGAGCCTCAAATCTATGAGGAAAGTCATCTTTAAATTTTAAGGAGAATACATGAAGAATAATTTTGTAAAAGTATTAGTTATATGTGCTATCTTATTTAGCATGAGTTGTGGACATGGAAATGGTGGAAAAAACAATCCTAATAATCCTCCAAAACCTCCTACAACACTCAAAGAATTGCATGTGAAAACTTTAACAGTGCATGAAGCAAATGCAATTACTGGAACAGTAGTTATTCCAGAAGACAAAGCAAAAGTAGAAAAAGGAGATATTGAACTGGAATTTAATGAATGGAAGCCAGAAAAAAAAGCATTCACTATTACACCTGAAACTATAACATTGGCAAATAAAGGTGATAAGGCGACATTCAAGATTTCTACAAATGCAACATCTGAATTTGAAGCATGGAATCAAGAAATCACAGTGATTCGATCTAGTGGTGCTACTGCAGATAAAACTATGGAAGAGTGCTTAGCAACGCTTGCTAGTATGTTGACATGGAATAACTCAATCACTGATAAAGACATTATTTTACCTGGCTCTATTTTAGGCTTTGATGGTCTAACAATTACATGGGAATCTTCAAATGAAAATGCTTGCACAAAAGAAGGTATTATAACCAGAGATTTAGAAGACGTTGAAGTAACTCTTACAGCTACAGTAAAATATAAGGGAGAAACCAGAACTGCTTCATTCAAAGTTACTGTTGCAAGAATTATGCTTCTTACAAAAAAGAAAGTAGTGAATGGAAAAGATGTTATTTCTAAGCTAGATTTTTCTGAGAAAGGTTCACTGTTGGTTGATAAGAACAATGAAGAAGAATTAGGAAAATATGAAATTAAAAATGTTGATATGAATTCAAGGACTATACGTCTTGCACTGAGAGAAATTAAAGATTATGCCAATGGAGGAAAATTAACCAAAATAGATGATATTTCTTCTAATCTTCATAAGCATGAAGCAAAAGTTGTGGAAGCCACATTTGGCGAAACTTATAAAAAACTATTTAAGGCTAGCACAATTTTGTGGAAAGACGTTAAAGCTTATGTAATTGAAGTATCAAAAGCAAACTCACAAGATGGAACTACAACAATAAATACTGATGAACAAGTTTTTGACTACATAAAGAATGTTTATAGTGCGATTGCAACTTCATTGCAAGAGTTTCAAGGTTCGAATGAAAGCGAAAAAACAACTCGCATAAAAGCATTTTTAACAACTATGAAAAACAATGTTTGCGATAGGAATGCTTTTCAAGAAGAGATAAAAGAAGAGGATATTTTTGGCATTCTTTTAGAAGACAGAAAGCTATCAATGGAAAACCATTCTATGAGGCTTTCAAAAGAAAAAGATTTTTCTTATGTTTTAGAAAAAACAACAGAAGCAACATATCCTGAAGGGTATAAGCTATTAATGACAGCTATACACCAAAAAGACAAAGCATGGTATGAACAAAACGGAAACTATCATACCGCAAACTCAAAACTAGGCTTAGAAGCTGAACATTTTAGAAAAAATAGTGGTTTAGTTGCACGCTTTATTTATGAAAACCAAGACCAAAATGTAGAAACCTATCGTGGAATAATTTCTAATGGAGAGTTCTTGAGCAAAAATGCAAAAGAAGTTTTTGTCAAAGCCACTATTAAAGATGAAAAAACAGATAAAATTGAGTTTACTATAACTGAAGAAAAGATAACACAAGGAAGTATTTTAAGAGGAATGCATGAACTCAAGTTCTACCCTGAGCTTATAGGATTTCAGGATTAAGATAGAATTGTTATGTTTGTCTTAAAAGGTAGTAGCTTTTTTGCTCTGCAATAAATTATCTATTTTGTTGGTATGTCTTTAGCACCAATGCCAGCGTCATGTTGACGAAGGAGAGTTTTTAGCAATAGCTTTGACTCTCCTTGCCTTAAAAGGCTGAAAATAATAGAATAAATGGCGATGTCATCCTCAGTAAGTTCTTTCAATTTTAGCTAAAAATCTTAACTTATACATTAGAAAATGTTAGATGAGTACATTAGGGGATGTGAAAACAGTACATTAGCTAATGTACTGACCCCATTCTGTACAGCATTGAGGGTGCAAACCCCGCTATATCGCGACCGTGTGCTGTACAGCAACGAGGTGCAAACCTCGCTATATTGCGTCCCGCTTCTGTGCGGTATTGCATTGCGATACATGTGTATTTTGCATTGCGATAACTCTTGCAAAGAAAAAGCAAAAACTGTAATGTTATGGTATGAACACAATCTCTACATTGAAGGAAGAAAAACAGCAGGCTTTGATTTCTCTAAAAGATAAGTTTGAAGAAAATATAAAGCAGTATCAAACTGCTTTATATGATGAAGCAAATACGAGAACTGATTTCATTGATGAATTATTTAAACTCTTGGATTGGGATATAAACAATAAGCAAGGCTATGCAGAGCAATGGCGAGAGGTGGTTAGAGAAGACAAGGTGCGTATTCAAGGAGGTCAGA